>CAMBPP010000054.1 GCA_945869715.1 Bifidobacterium breve | reverse complement strand
GCAAGTAAGACGAGGGGCAGCAGCAGCGGCTCTGGCGCCAGGCGGAAAAAGACACTTTCAATTTCTTCAGGGTGCCGCAAGAGAAATGCGCCTTGTCCCCAGTAGTTCAATAAGAGCGCGGGCAGCACGATGGCATACCAACCGATGGTGATTGGCCTGCGACCGAAGTGGCCCATATCTGCATACAGGGCTTCGCCGCCGGTGACCACCAAGAAGATGGATCCGAGAGACAAAAATGCACGACCAGTTTCGTGAGTAAAGTATTGCACTGCGTAATACGGGTTCACCGAAGCAATAATTCCGGGCTCCGACCATACTTTTGATAAGCCCAACACAGCGAGTGTGATGAACCAAATAATCATGATGGGGCCAAACACCTTGCCCACTGCGCCAGTGCCGCGACTCTGTACAAAAAAGAGACCCAGCAAAATGACAACTGCGATGGGTATGACCCAGCTATCGAAAGACGACGACACTTCACCGAGGCCCTCGACGGCGCTCAGTACGGAAATAGCTGGCGTAATAATGCCGTCGCCGTAGAGCAATGCAGTACCAAAAACACCGAGACCTACAAGCAACCCGGCCTTTGCCGTTGTTGAACCACGCTTTGGCATGACCAAGGCAGTGAGGGCCAAAATGCCACCTTCACCGCGGTTGTCGGCGCGCATAACAAGAAAAAGATATTTCACAGAAATGATGATGAGGAGGGCCCAAAAGGCAAGCGAGCACACGCCATACACGTTGATGTTGTCAACAAGCATGGTGTGCGACTTCTCGGTAAAGGTTTCCTTGAGGGCGTATAGCGGGCTGGTGCCGATGTCGCCGTAAACAACGCCGATCGCTCCGAGGGCAAGCATTCCTGTGCCAGCTTTGGAATGCCCATGCTCTTCATGCGCATCGTCGTTGTGGTGAGCATGCGATGCCGCCTTGGCAGCATTTTCTGCTGCGAGGCGTTTGGCAAAGTCAACTGACTCTGGCCCTGCTGTTTGGTCTGAACCCACGGAAATTTACCTTCTTATTAAGTGATTGTTGTAGCCGATGAGCGCCAATATTTAGGCGTAATCAACTGAAGCGTATGTAGCAAGCTTGTCGAGGCGATGTTGAGCATCAATGAGTCGCACGGTTCCCGACAATGAGCGCATGACCAAACTTTGTGTACGTGCACCGTGATGGTCGAAACGCACACCGCGCAGCAATTCGCCGTCGGTCACGCCAGTTGCTGCGAAAAAGCAGTTGTCACCTTTCACGAGGTCGTCTGAGGTGAGCACTTTGGAAAGGTCGTAACCAGCGGCAATTGCCGATTGACGCTCTTCTTCATCGCGTGGCCACAGGCGACCCTGAATTTCTCCACCCATGCACTTGAGAGCTGCGGCCGACACCACGCCTTCTGGTGTGCCACCAATGCCAATGAGAATATCGACGCCAGCATCGGGCCACGACGTAGCAATGGCACCAAAAATGTCGCCGTCGCTAATGAGTTTGATGCGTGCTCCGGTGGAGCGCACTTCTTCAATAAGTTCTTTATGGCGCGGGCGATCAAGAATCATCACCGTGAGGTCGCGTACCGATTCACCTTTTGCTTTGGCAACCCATTTGATGTTCTGGGTAGCTGACGCAGTGATATCAATGTGCCCGACGGCTTGAGGGCCCACCACAATTTTTTCCATGTACATGCATGGGCCTGGGTCGAACATGGTGTCGCGCTCGGAAACGGCAATGACCGATAGAGCATTGCCCATGCCAAGCGAAGTGAGCATGGTGCCATCAATAGGGTCAACGGCAACGTCGGTACGGGGCTCAGTTCCATCGCCAACATTCTCTCCGTTGAAGAGCATCGGTGCTTCATCTTTTTCACCTTCACCAATAACAACAATGCCGTCCATCGGAACAGTGGTGAGCACGGTGCGCATGGCATCGACGGCGGCAGCATCGGCCCCGTTTTTGTCGCCACGGCCCACCCAACGTGCTGCCGCGAGGGCTGCAGATTCGGTGACTCTGACGAGTTCCATAGCGAGATTGCGTTCTGGCTTTTGCGGGCGTCGTTCGTTCATCACCCCCTACCGTAGTGCCGGCGATACCCTCGGGCTAATGCCCGTGAAGATTCCTGCTGTTCCCCTTGAGCGTTGTCTCGATTCCCGAGACCTTTCTGAGCCTCAAGTAAGCCCTCGGGGCGATGTACTGGTGTTTGGGGCAAGTCAACAGGGAAAAGGTGAACTGCGCACACATGGCGTGCCAGAGGGCACTGAAGAGCTGTGGCAACTCGAGCCAGCGCCGAGTGTGACTCGTGGTTTTGGAGGTGGATGTTTCCAGTGGCTGCCCGATGCCAGCGGCATCGTATACACAGCAAAAACAGGAGGGCTTTGGGAAGCCGCACCTGGGGCAACAAGTGCATGTCGCGTTGACACGCAAGCGCCTATTGCCGCCTCTCGATTCGGGGTTGCCATCTCGCCAAATGGTGAGTGGGTGGCATGTGTACAGAACTTGTGCGAGCTCGTTGTGGTACATCGCGCAACTGGTGAAGAGCATGTCATTGCGCAACCACATGCCTTTGTATTCAACCCGGTGTGGAATGGTGACGAGTTGTATTGGCAAGCATGGTCACAGCCGCACATGCCATGGGATGAATCGGAAATTTGGTCTGCACATATTGCGCATCGCGAAGCACATGTGTTGTTGCATCGCCCCGGTGTGTCGTTTCAACAGGTACAATTTTCTGCACAAGGTGAAATGGGAGTGTTGAGTGACATCAACGGATGGCTCCAGCCATATCGAGTTGTTGCAGGTGAACTCGAAGCACTTCTGCCCGCGGGAGAGCAAGTGGAATGTGGCAACCCGCAATGGGGAATGGGGTCACATACGTGGTGTTGGTCGCCCGACGGAACAGAGATTGCTGTTGCGCGCAACCTTGAAGGTTTTGGCGATCTCGTTGTAGTGAGTACAGCAACAGGCGAGCTGCGCTCTATTGGGCGAGCAGTACATGGCTCGTTGCAGTGGAGCAGCGCGGGCATATTGGCTTTGCGCACGGGTGCGGTGACTCCAACGCAAGTAGTGCGTTACTCTCCAACAACTTTCGAGCGAGAAGTGTTGGCAACTAGTGAAGTAGAAAGTGCTGGCGGTACGTGGTCGCAGTATGAGTTGGTAGAACCAACGCTAGGAAAAGTGGAGTGTGGGACTTACAACATTCCGTATCGCTTGTATTCTCCCGCAGACAATTTGTCTGCCGAGCAACCACTCATTGTGTGGGTGCATGGCGGGCCAACCGATCAGTGGCAGGTTACTTTCATGGCGCGTGTTGCATATTGGGTAGGTCGTGGAGTGCGGGTGATGATTGTGGATCACCGTGGAACATCGGGCCATGGGCGCAACTTTCAACAATCGCTCAATGGTCATTGGGGTGAGTTCGATACTGCCGATCTCATTGCTGCAGTGCAACATGCACATCACAACGGTTGGGCAACGCCCAAGAACACTTTTTTGATGGGCGGTTCTGCAGGTGGTTTTGCTGCGTTAAATGCAGCTGGTTCGGCACCAGATATTTGTGCAGGAGTCATTGCTCTGTATCCGGTTGTCGACCTTGCCGATTCAGCAGAGCATTCATGGCACTATGAGCAACATTCCATTGCCGTCTTGGTGGGTGATTCACCCGAGAATGAAACGCTCTACGCCGAACGCTCACCGTTGAGCAAAGTGGAGACATTGGCGCAGGTAAAAGTGCTGCTATTACATGGCGATCTCGACACTTCAGTACCAATGAATCACAGCATCACACTTGCTCAGTCTTTGCGTAAAGCTGGTGGAAGTGTTGCTTTGCACATCATGGAAGGCGAAGGACACGGTATTCGCTTGCGCCACAATCAGCTGCGTGAATACGAACTGATTGGTGAGTTCATCTTTACGTTGTAACGTGCAGTTATGTCTGAATGGAACCCACTTGACCCCGATGCCGAGAGTGTCCATTACGACCTGTCCGACTGGAGCATCGACCAGCGAGCTGCTGTTGCAGAAATGTTTGCCGATGCCGAAGTTCCACACGCGTGGGTGGGCGATGAAGTGGTTGTTCCCAGCGAGCTTGAAGATGCCGCCGATGAAATGCTCGACGCTCTCGAACAGAAACTTGGCGTAGGTACCGAAGAAGGAAACTCGGCACAGCGTGAATCGCGTCGTTTGCAATTGAATGAAGCAACCGACGAGGAAATTACCGAGTATGAACTTGACGATTGGTCGATGGGTGAACGTTCGCGTCTTACGGAATTACTTGTTGCATCCGATATTCCGTACCGCTGGGAAGGCGCATTGCTCGTCACGCTCACTGAACTAGAAGATGCAGTTGACGACCTGCTCGATGCAGTAGAAGCTGGCGATGTCACCATTGTTGACTCTGCACGCAACCCGGGTTCGGGGCAAGGAACCATTTCTGCTGGCGACTCCAGTGTCTCTGGTGAATCGCTCACGCAAATGTTTCTTGCAGCAGAACGTTTACAACGTGACCCACTCGATGCTAATGGTCTTGGTATTTTGGTGCGTGTTCTTGACGACATCGAGGGTGGGGGAGTTCCCTTTGGTGTACCCGTTCCTGTGTGGCGTCAAGCATCGGAGATGGCCGACCAACTTGCCGACGCACTTGCCGGCAACGATTTCCCCGATGAACAAGCAGCACAAGAAATTGCGCAACGATTGTTTGTTACGTTACGCCCTCACGTCTGAGTCGCAAGTAGCGTGCACTCTCGATGATTCTTGCCGAATTAGAAATCTGGCACTCGCGGCCAATTGCTCCCACTCGGCGGGTGTCGTTGGGTCATTTGGTATTACCTGCCGACCCAGCACCAGGTTTCGGTGGCATTTTGCTGGGAGCGGTGGTTGCACGACATCTGTTTGACGTAGATGAGGAAATGCACCCCGATATTCATCGCCTAAGCCTGCAGGTAGAACGTGGAGAACGCATCGTGCAGCCGCGCTTGCGTCATCGTTTCCAATCCGACCGCCATGGTCTTGCCATGAGCCGGCATCAACTCATCGCGGTGGAAGACACCGCAGAGTTCGTCTTTGCTGAGGGTGGTTCGCCACTGCAACAAGTGCTGGGTTCTATTTATGCACTCGAGCGGTTAAACGCAGAAACGCGGCGTGCGCTGGGGCCAATGATGCGCCGTGCAATGACTTGGCGCGGCCCATTTGGTGCGTCATTCATTTCGTATTTGGCAGGCAGCAACGCGTCGTCTATTACCGCAATTTCCGACCCGCGGGCGTGGGCTCTAGAAATTTTGTGCTTCCCACCTGGCACGGTGAAGCCAAATAAAAAAGAAGTCAGCTCACGCTTTCGTGAAATGTTGCGCAGTGTGCACCCAGACCATGGTGCAAGTGAACGCGATGCAAGTAGAGCCATTGCCGACCTCAGTGAAGCGCGGCGCATTTTGAGCCAGCAGTCGTGAGTGGCGCAAAGGGGTTGGTGTTGTTCCCCGGTGCGGGAAGTAGCGCAGACCATTCATCACTCATTGCTATTGAAGAGTTAATGCAGCCCGTACCGGTTGCGCGCTTCGACTTTCTCTACCGCCGGGCAGGCAAGCGTGCCCCCGATCGCGCACCGGTGTTATTAAAGTGCGTGCGCGATGAGGTTCAGACATTTGCCAAAGCAAGCGGTGTGCGTACGTCGTCACTTGTTATTGGCGGGCGTTCAATGGGTGGGCGCATGTGCTTGATGGCTGCTGCTGGCGATACCGGCACAGCAAAAAAGGGAGAGCCACCAGTGTTTGGTGACCCGTTAAAAGTGCGTGGGCTTGTGCTCATTTCGTATCCCTTGCACCCACCAGCACATCCTGAAAAGTTGCGCATTGCGCACTTGTCGCGCATTTCGGTACCTGTTCTATTTGTGCATGGAACCAACGACCCCTTTGGTTCACCTGCAGAATTAAAAAAGTACGTCAAAAAAATTCCTAGTGATGTCACAATGCACTTCATTGAAAAAGGCCGACACGATCTCAAAGGTAAAGATGCAGAAATTGCCGAGGTAGTTCGTGAGTGGTGTCAAAACCTGCGCTAGTTGTTGCTAACGCTCAAAACGCACGTGTGCATCTTGTGGGTTTAGCTCCTCAAGATCTTTATGCGCTGTTTCAGGATAAAATTTCACAATTAAAAGTGACACCACGAGCGAAATGCTGGCAAAAGAAAGCATGACAGCGCCATAAGACCATCCGCTATCAACGAGTAAGCCTGCTCCTACGAGGCCGATGCTTCCTCCCAAAAGTGCAGCCACGGTAATGAGAAACGATGACGTTGCACGATTGCCTGTAGGAAAGAGTTCGCCGCGGTACACAGCAAGTGCAGGGTAGGCAATGGCGCCAACAATGCCGCCAGCGATAGCGCTCATCCACATGCCAACAGACGACAACATAAATGACATTCCAATGAGCGCTGAACCGAGCGGTATGCACAGTGCAGCAACGCGGCGCCGACCACTAGCATCGGCAATTTTTCCACCAATGATGAGACCAAGCGCGCCTGGAGTAGCCGTAGAGAAAGTGAACAACGCAACCATGACCGCCGAGTAGTGGCGTACATCTTGAAGATAGCGATTCTGGAAAAGTGAAGCTGTCGCCACGAAGATATTGACGAGAAACGCCACCGCCCCCACCATCAAAAGTGTTCTCGGCGCGGTATAGCCCGTATTTCGCGACGTTTCGCGCCGAGAAGCCCGTGGTTCGGTGCGATGGGCAATGAACCTGGGTGTTTCGGTGAGCCGGCGTCGCAAACTCACTGCAACAATGATCCATCCAAGAGCCAACATATAAACAAGGCGCCATGTAGATGTTCCGAGATCGGCAAGGGGAAGTGCAGCCACGGCGAAGCCGGCACCAAAGCCACTCGCGAGTGCAAGAACACTAATGCCATAAGCGCGCCCGTGCTTTGGCATCTCTTCAATCACAATGACAAGAACGGCAACGTCGAGTGCAAGACCCAAGGGTCGCGCAATGCTCTGTGTTGCAACGAGGGTGGCAAAGTTAGGCGCAAGTGCACCGAGCGAAGCAAGAACTGGTGTAATAAATGCAAGCGCAATCACAATGCGTTGTCGCCCGATGCGGTCGCCCAATACGGCAAGTGGAATAGCAAGCACAATGCCCAAGCGAACTATTGCAGCAGCAACACCTTGCTCAGTAGTCGTCACACCAAATTCGTTAGCGGCAAAGGCAACGGTCTGCGTAAAAAGTGTATTAATAAATGCAGCAACCATTGATGCGGCGGCGAGCATGGCAAGTACAAGAGTCTCGTGAGCGGTAAATGTTTGTGGTGGCGCCCACCACGGACGACGGTCTGTGTGGTGACGTTGTCTGATGTGGCGCACAATGAGTGGTCGGAAAATCCAGCCGAACCACGGAATATCAAGAGACCATTCCGTGTGCTCTGTTGCATCAGCGTTCGTGTCGGCTGGTACATGAACGCTCCGTTTGTACTCAACGCACGGCCCTGTTTTTTGTAAAAAGATGTGGCGACCAGCCAACAATTCCTGTGGTTCTGCGGCTGGAGTTTCTTCCACGACAGTGCAGTAGGACTCGGTTAATTTTGGGAAATCGGCGCTATTTCTGGCAATTTTGCGCTGGAATGAGTAGCGACGAGCCTGTGACTTGTGGGAAAAGTTCGGCGTGCGTTCCACGGCGGGAGCATACTGAGAGAGTGAAGTCAAACGGTGCACGCATCAAGGTGGCTCCCGGTACGCCATTAAGCGGCACTGTCGATGTACCCGGGGCCAAAAACTCGGTTCTGAAGCTCATGGCCGCTTGCCTCATGGCTGATGGCAACTTTGTGTTGTCAAATGTGCCCGATATTGAAGACGTCGCCACCATGAGCGAATTGTTGTCGTCTATTGGTCTCGTCATCGAGCATCGTCGCGACACCAAAGAGTTGCACATTGCAAACAACGGCAATTTGCAGCTCTTTGCTCCTTATGAACTCGTTGAACGCATTCGTGCAAGTGTCAACGTGCTCGGCCCGCTACTTGGCAGGTTCGGGGAAGTGCGTATTGCACTACCGGGTGGAGACGACTTCGGTTCGCGCCCCATCGACATGCACTTGCGTGGCCTCACCGAAATGGGTGCGCAATTTGAAATGCGCCACGGCGATATTTATGCCCGCGCAGAACGTTTGCACGGCACCAACATCACGCTCGATTTTCCCAGCGTTGGCGCAACAGAAAATCTTCTTACTGCTGCAGTGTTTTCCAAAGGTTCTACATCAATAGAAAACGCAGCACGTGAACCAGAAATTGGCGACTTGTGCAACATGTTGGTGGCAATGGGCGCCGACATTGAAGGTATTGGCAGTTCCACACTTGTTGTACACGGCGTTGAACGCAATACATTACGCGCAGTGCACCACACGGTGGTGGCCGATCGCGTTCAAGCCGCAACATACATTGCAGCAACTGCAATTACTGGCGGTGAAGTAGTGGTGCGCGGTGCTATTGCCGGCCATATGGAAATGTTGCTCACACGCTTTACCGACATGGGCGTTGTTCTTGTGGAACAACACGATGGCATTTTGGTTATTGGCCCTGAACGACTGAAAAGTATCGACGTGGTTACGCTTCCGTACCCCGGCATTGCAACCGACTACAAGCCACTTGTTGTTGCCATGTTGTCGGTGGCCGATGGCGTGGGCATCGTGACGGAAAACTTGTACCCCGGTCGCTTCCGTTATGTTGATGAACTGCAGCGCTTAGGCGCCAATATCCGCACCGACGGCCATCATGCAGTAGTGCGCGGCGAGATCAAACTCTCAGGGGCTCCAGTGCGTGCGCCCGACATTCGTGCAGGTGCTGCGTTGGTTGTTGCGGGGCTCGTTGCTGAAGGCGAGACCATCATTTCCGATGTGCACCATATTGACCGT
>CAMBPP010000053.1 GCA_945869715.1 Bifidobacterium breve | reverse complement strand
GGGTCGTCGGGGTCAATTTCAACGAGCCGACCTTCTGCTTTCGACACAATTTTTTGTGTCACTACCAAAACATCGTTGTCGAGAAGTGGCCCATTGGGTTCGCCCGAGCATGCCTCAACAATGATGTCTCCTAGTTGCATGCCGGGAATAATTTCCCCAATTCCTTCAACACCCCACGCGGTTAACTTGCTCATATGACTCTTATGTTGCCACGCCAATGACGCTTAAGCACGTTCGGGTGAGAGTGGCAGATATTTCCGCGGTTTTCATGATGGTATCGGTAGCAACACAGCGCATTCCTTCGCGTTCTACAGCTGATATGAGATGTTCGTCGGCGGTGTCAATAACGAGAGTAGAAGCAATGGGCGCATACAGCCGAGCAATTCCGACCACGCTTGGCTCATGCCCTAACTCACTCATCATGTGGTCTGCAGGGCCCTTCAGCGCGGCTCCGGCAACGATGGGCGAGATTGCTACAACAGTGTCGCGACGCGCTGCCAGTGTTGCGTCGAAGTCCTTGAGCGCTCGCATGGGGCCAATGGACACGATGGGGTTTGATGGAGCAATAATGACCGCATCGGCTGTGCGCATGTCGTCGAGACCGAGTGCAGTTGCATCAGTAATGCCAGCAAAGCGAACACTTTGAATGGCAACTGAATGGCGTAATTTTACAAAATATTCTTGAAATGAAATTTCACTTCCGTCAACGAGGGTGACCATTGTAGAAACATGTTCGTTGGTCATGGGCAAAATGCGAAACGGAATATCAAACGCTTGGGTAATTTCTGCGGTCACTTCTGCAAGCGTTGCGCCTTCGGCAAGGCGAGTGGTGCGATAGAAATGTGTAGCAAGGTCACGGTTACCTAACCCAAACCACGATTCTCCGGCAAGCGATTGGGTAGGGCGCACAGCGGTAAAACGTGCCAAGTTTTCCATGGTGACAAATGTTTCATTGGCAAGGCCCCAACCGCGCTCGGGGTCAATTGACTCCGACACGGTATAGGTAACGGTGTCGAGGTCGGGGGAGATAGACAAGCCATGCATCAACGTGTCGTCGCCGGTATTCACAATTGTCATGAGTTTGTTATGCGCAATGGCATGTTGAGCACCACGTAAGAAACGAGCTGCGCCCACCCCGCCGGAAACGACACAAATCATGGGTTATTGCTCCACATCATCTCCCTGATCGTAGAGGCGCAACTGTTAGAGTCAACGTTCATATGGCACGCGCATTAATTACAGGCATTACAGGTCAAGACGGACAACACCTTGCAGAGTTCTTGCACTCAAAGGGTTATGAAGTCTTTGGCATGATCAAGGGCCAAAACAACGCTCGTGCTGAACTCTTGCGTGATGAGTTCCCATATGTCGAGTTGGTATCGGGCGACCTCACCGACCTACCAAGTTTGGTGTCTACTCTTGAGCGCGCTCAGCCCACCGAAATTTATAACTTGGGTGCAATTTCCTTTGTACATTTCTCTTGGATTCAGGCAGAACTGACCGCCAACACAACTGGTCTTGGCGTATTGCGCATGTTGGAAGCAATTCGTATGGTGGGTGGAGCTCAAAATAACCCAATGCGTTTTTACCAGGCCTCTTCTTCGGAAATGTTCGGCAAGGTGCGTGAAATGCCACAAACAGAACTCACGCCATTTCACCCGCGTTCGCCTTATGGCTGTGCAAAAGTTTTTGGTCACGACATCACCGTGAACTATCGCGAAAGCTACGGTATGTATGCCTGTTCTGGCATTTTGTTCAACCACGAAGGCCCACGTCGTGGCCTTGAGTTCGTTACCCGCAAAATTTCCAATGCTGTTGCGCGCATCAAGTTGGGTGTGCAACAAGATATTTCACTCGGCAACCTCGATGCCAAGCGCGACTGGGGTTATGCCGGCGACTACGTGAAGGCCATGTGGCTCATGTTGCAACAAGATGAGCCCGACGACTACGTGGTGGCCACTGGCGAAACGCACTCCATTGAAGAATTCCTCGAGTTGGCATTTGCTGAAGTGGGCATTGCCGACTGGCACCCATACGTCACCCAAGATCCAAAATTCTTCCGACCAGCAGAAGTAGATCTGCTCATTGGCGACCCCACCAAGGCGAAAACCAAATTGGGTTGGACGCCAGAAGTCAATTTCCCTGAGTTAGTGAAAATGATGGTGGAAAATGATTTGCGTATTGAAAGTGCAAAGCTGCACCGTTAATTGTTTCGTAGTGAACTACGGCTCAGAAGATTGGGACTTCAACTTTTTCATGCTGTGATTCGCACAACTCACTTGATGGAGATGATCACGGTCTTAGTTAGTCTCTTCGTTGTTTTCTTCACCGTGCGAGTTTGAGTCATCACGAGGCGGCAAGTTGCCTCGCGATTTGGGGTTTGCAATGAAGTTCCAGTGATGCGGCAGCCGCCAGAAATCTTGTATGTCGCTTTGTAACCTTTTGAAGGGGGTAAGAGCGTCTGTAACTTGACCGTCCCATTCTGGACGGTGAACGCCACCGGACCTGTCGACAACGACATGGCAATTTCGCCATTACTGTCGCTTGTGCTTTTCGTGCTCCCGCTGCCGAGGGTTCCGGGCACGTCAGGTGCGGTCCAGCGAACCGACGCTCCAACGAGAGGCTCACCAGACTGGGTCTTGACAGTTGCTGTCGCGTTTACTCGGTTGGCACGCACATCTGACCGGATCGTCATGGGGAGGTAGTCGAGCGAGTTGGTGGTTCCGTTGATTGACACCACGTCGTTGTACGCGTCGACTGACGAGGTGTTGAAGGCGCTGAGTCGTGAGATGACGCCACTGGCGCTCGTATAACAGTCGGTGCAACTGATCATGGAGGCCAATGCGGTCAGGATTCCGTTTGGCAAGATAAAGAACATCTGTGTGCTGGTGAAGTCGACAGCCATGTTGATGACTTCAAGAGGTTTCAGCATGATGCCAATGAGGCGTGCGGTTAACGGAGTGCCACCCATTTGTGAGGCGCACCAGAGAGCCCCGAGCCGGTAAAAGCAGATGGTGTTGGCTTGGTAGTAAACCGCTTCGGCATTGTCGGCATTGTTGACTTTGGTCCATGCGCCAGCGGTCATGCCCGATGCTCGACAGTACGAGATGGCACCGGCGAGGCATGATCCATCGGCATCGGTGATGCCGATGATACCGGAGTCGACCCACGAGGGCGTCACCGACGCCGGCGACGTGTGACCGCCGGCAAGAACAAACCAAACAAAATTGCGAAAGCAATTGGAATCGCGATAAGTACTCGCGTAATGGATGAACCAGATTTGACTGTTCCGTATGACAAACCAATTCCCACCAGAACATTGGCTTTGTCTTGGTTTACGCCATTGATAACAACACGATGGTCACCCACTTCAAGCCCACTTGGAATAATGAAGGCGCCTGAAATTTTCCCGTCCGCATCTGCAGCAAGGGTGCCCAATTCTTTTGGTGTTGAATACATCCAAACCGAAACATCGACACCCGGCTCAAATCCAGACGCATTGACAACGAACTTGTCGCCTCCATTAGCAACAAGGTGTCCTTTTGCATTCAGTGAAACACGCTGCCCGTCCGTTGTCAGACCAGAGACAGTAGTTATCAACTCTCCAGCGGTCACAGTGATTTGATTATTGGCTGTAGTAATTGTTGTTTCGATAGCTTGCCCATCTACAGTAACTACTGCTTCACCTGGAGCAACTGCGGGGGCTTCTGGGACAATACCATTCGGAGCGCCGGCAAGATTTCTTACAACTGGTGGAATCGATGTTGTCGTTGATCGCGGTGCTTGCAAACTCACCGGATTAGGAACAGTTGTCGTTGGCCCGACACTTGGTGCAATTGTTGCAACTGATGCTTGACCCTTTGCCACAGTCACAACAGGAGACGCAGACGATGCAATAGTCGTGGTTGAAGAGCCTGCTGGAGTTTCGGCAACAGTTGTCGTTGTATTTTTTGCAACAGTAGTCGATGTAGTCGATGTAGTCGATGTAGTCGATGTAGTCAATGATCCGAGTCCAATGAAAACTTGTGGAGTTTTAATTAGAAAAGCGCTGGAGGTGTTTCCCGATTGGGTAGTTCCATCGCCCAACTGGCCGGAAGAGTTGTAGCCCCAGCACTTCGCAGCACCAGACACAACAGCACACGAGTGATTCGAACCTGAGGACATAGCGGTTAGCCCTGATGTCACGACTATCGCCGAAACGGGAACCAACGAATCACCTAAGGTTCCATCGCCTAACTGGCCATAGGTGTTATTGCCCCAACACTTCGCAGCACCAGACACAACAGCACACGAGTGAGTCGACCCTGTGGACATAGCGGTCACCTCAGACGTTAATCCAGTCACCTGCACTGGCGTTGTAGAGTCCGTTGTTGAATTATTGCCTAGCCCTCCGTAATAGTTATAGCCCCAGCACTTCGCAGCACCTGACACAACAGCACACGATTGATACGACCCTACGGACAGAGCGGTCACCCCAGATGTCAATCCCGTCACCTGCACCGGCGTTTCAGAATTATAGTATGTACTATTGCCTAACTGACCCTGGGCGTTAAATCCCCAACACTTTGCGGCACCAGATACAACAGCACACGAGTGACTGGAACCTAAGGACACAGCGGTCACCCCAGACGTTAAACCATATACCTGCACTGGCGTTGTTGAGCTCGACGTTCCACGATTACCTAACTGACCCTGGCCGTTATTTCCCCAACACATCGCGGCACCTGACACAACAGCACACGAGTGATTCGAACCTGAGGACACAGCGGTCACCCCAGACGTTAATCCAGTCACCTGTACTGGAGATGATGAGTTCGTCGTTGAACCGTTACCCAACTCGCCGTTGCCGTTATTTCCCCAACACTTTGCGGCACCAGACACAACAGCACACGAACGACCCGACCCTGCGGACATAGCAGTCACCCCAGATGTGAGGCCACTCACTTGAGTGGCCTCAAATACAGATGGCCCTATTTGTTGATGTGAATTATAACCCCAACATTTTACTAATGACGTCGTTGCCGCACACGAGTGATTACTTCCAACAGCCAATGCAACGACTCCAGAGGACGATCCGGATACGGGCACTGGAGTTGAAGAATTCGTCGTTGAGTTATCGCCCAATTGACCGTAGGCATTATTTCCCCAACACTTCGCAGCACCAGACACAACCGCACAAGAATGACCTTCGCCCGCGGACACGACTGTCACATCGGAAGTCATTCCCGTCACCGACACCGGAGTTGAAGAGTTCGTCGTTGAACCGTTACCCAATTGACCCGAGCCGTTATAGCCCCAACACTTCGCAGCACCAGACACAACCGCACAGGAATAACCGTAAATAGAGAGATAATATCCATATAAAAGTTCGGTGCCCATGCCAGCGGAGATGGCCGTCACATTGGAAGTCATTCCCGTCACCGACACAGGCGTTGTAGAGTTCGTCGTTGAACCGTTACCCAATTGACCCGAGCCGTTATAGCCCCAACACTTCGCAGCGCCAGACACAACCGCACAGGTATGACTGATAGTAGAACTCATCATTCCCGTGGCATACGCTATAAATGTCGAAATGGCCGTGACGCCTGATGTCAATCCCGTCACTTGTACAGGCGTTGACGACGCAGTAGTTGAACCATTACCCAATTGACCGTATGTGTTGTTGCCCCAGCATTTAGCAGCGCCTGACACAACCGCACACGCATAACTCTTGCGCGAAGAATCAGTACCCGAACTACCAGCAACAGAAATGGCCGTGACGCCAGACGTTAGTCCATCCACCTGTACAGGAGTTGACGACGCAATAGTTGAACCATTACCCAATTGACCCGTGCTGTTATTTCCCCAACACTTCGCAGCGCCTGACACAACCGCACACGCAGATGTCCTTCCTACAGATATTGAGGTGACGCCTGATGTCAATCCCGTCACCTGCACTGGAGTTGTAGAGTTCGTCGTTGAACCGTTACCCAATTGACCGTTTGCGTTGTCGCCCCAACATTTAGCGGCACCACTTTCAATCACACAGTTACTAATCCCCCCAGCAGAGATAGAACTTTGTGTCAGCCCGATGTCACCAGTTGATCCAGTCTCATTTGAATCTGCATTAGCCGCGCTTGTGACTAGGCCAAAAATTCCAAACAAAGTTGCGACAACGACGACTCCGACGAGATTTGATTTTTTGGAATCTTTTTTGTTTCGAGAAAATTCAGACATTAGGTAGCCCTTCACAATGATGCAATTCGGAGTCACATCCGACTGAGATAGACTATGGATAACTCAAAGATTCTCAGTAAAAGTGCGGTGAAAACTATTACTGAATGTCAGGTGAAATATGTCACGTACAGTCAGCATTGGAGATCTGGTTGAAGAGTGCGATCAAAGAAACCCGCAAAGAAAACAGCAGCCCCGAAGCGGCGTTCGCCTATTTCTTGGACCCAGCGGATAGGGCCACAGTGAAGGTGTTAACCACCCGCGACTCGATGAACCTCTAACTCAATTAAAATAAGCAAGTTGACTCTTGTACCTACCTGCTGAAACCGGCTTGAGAGACCTACGGATCAGAAGGTTGGGAGTTCAAGTCTCTCCGAGCGCGCCAATAGTGAACTAGCCCTCAAGTGGGCGGTCGCTCATTGCTTCAATCATCGATTCCACATCGGGTGTGTCGCCTGCAGCAATGCGACTACGTAATGCGACGGCAAACACGCAAAGTGCCAAAGTCGAAGAGACCACCGACGCAATTTCAATGCGTAAGAACAAGTCATTGCTTGACAACCAAGTAGTCACCACAAAACTGATCATGCCCACACTCCACCCGAGTGCAACCCACTTGTGACCATGCAGTGCAATGACTGCTTGTGCTGTAGCTAAAGCCATCATGTACAGCGCGCTGCCAAGGGCCAACAAGGTGAGGGTGCGGCGGTCGAGGTCGCTTTGGTAGACCGCTTCCAAAATAGGTGGCCCGGCAATTGCGGAACCGCCCACACCAATGACTCCAATTGCAATAACTGCGTAGGTGAGGTGGCGAAAGGCCACGCGAAATTCGGTGAGATCGCCATGTGCAGCAAGGCGAGCAAGGCGTGGCAAAAGCGCTGCCTGAATTGCCTGGAAAAGAAAGAGCGGAACACGGGCCAGCAACACGCCATTGCCGAATTTGGTGACGAGTTCAGATTCGGAACCATCTGCCAAAATGTTCATGCCAATAGGGCCAGCGTTCACCAATGCCGCCGCCATGATTGAGCCGCCTAAGAGCCACCCAAGATTCGGAGTAATTTCTGACCACGAAGCAGGTTCGCCGTCTTGTGTGCTGAGAGCTCCGCGGAAATACACAATGGCAACACCGAGAAGTGGGGCAAGTGCAACAACCATTGCGTACGCGCCAATTACTTTCACGCCAATGAGCCACAAGGCAATGCATCCGGCAATACGCGTTGCGCCGTCCATGCCCATGACAATGCCGTAGTCAACAAATTTTCCTTTGCCCGAACAAATGCCACGCGCAAGGTGGGCCGGTGCGTAACCAACGAACGCCAAAATAAGTGCTGCAGTAACCAGCCAATGGCCTTCAAAGAAATCTTTGGTGAGCCATGGGCTACCTGCAAGAACGAGTGCACTCACAATGACCGCAAGGCCAATGGTGAGCGGAATGATTTTGCGCACAATGGGCAGGCCGCCTTGCCCAAGAGCGCGGCGGTGCGCAAGTGCGCGACCTACTTCTTGTTCAATAGGCATGAAAAAACCAGGTGCTAGAGCAAAGGTGGCAAACCACAACGCAACAATTGGTTTGAAGTTTTCTTGGCCTAGTGCTTGCTGGCCAACTTTGAAAAATGCGTAGCTTGCGACTCCGGCTACTAGGAGACCGATGCCGACGGGAACGGTGCCTTCAGGAAGTGGAATTCTGTCGTCGAGAGTTCGCTTCTCGTTAGTACCAATGTTGTTCACGCATCTTGCAGGCTAGTGCTCTTATGCGTTGCGCAGCGGTGAGCGTTCGCGCAGTTTGTTGCAAAGAAGTGTTGCAACGCTTTTTGCGTGATCTACAACTTCAGAAATATGTGTTTCAAGTTCAGGGTTTTCTGTATGCAATGTTGTCATCACCTCACGACGACGAACCTGAAGCTGTTGGAAGGCGAGAACTCCGGTGCCAACTGTGACATATAGGGCTTCTTTGCCGTATTCAGAGACTTTTTCAGCGATCTGAGGCACGTCAATTTCTGACAAATCGACCTCAATAATGGGTATTTTCCACGAGGGAAGGCGAAAGTCGCTCGGAATGTTCACAAGCAAAGGGTATCTTGCACTGCTAATTTTTGCAAGCACTTGGGCGTCAGTGGGGAGCCTTTTTAGGTCTCCCTACTAGCCTTACTCCATCACGGATTTCACCTCTTACCAGTGGCCAAACAACGGCAACGCGGTGCCACCTGTGGTGGCGTCGATGGTGGTGTTCTGCGGCCCAACCGGGCCAGAAGGGTCGGTCGGGTCCGACTTCGTGGCGGTCATTAATGCCTTGGTGGGCCAAGACTACGAGTTGCTTCAGTACCTTTTTTTCCTTGTTGGTCCAGACGACAACGTGCGACAAGCCTACGAAAGTCATATTGCCCAACATTTGCCGCTCGCCGCCGTGCGCAAGGTCGAGGGAAACCCGGGCTATGGGCCAACCCAAAATGCAGCAGCACGTTTAGTAGAAGGAGACAATGGCCTCTTTCTCTTCTTGCACGACGATGTGTGCCTTGCCAGCAATGCAGTAAGTGAACTCGTCACTGAACTCTCACGTTCCAATGCCGCAGTAGTGGGACCAAAGCTTGTGCAATGGGATGACCCGTCACTCTTGCAGCACGTTGGTATGGGCGTTGACCGTTGTGGCGAAATAGACCCCATCGTGCTTCCTGGCGAAAAAGACCAACAACAACACGATGCAGTGGCCGACGTTTTCTGTTTGCCAAGTGCATGTTT
>CAMBPP010000052.1 GCA_945869715.1 Bifidobacterium breve | reverse complement strand
ACGTATTGATGATTATTTCAAACACCTCACTCAGCGTTTCAGAATTTCTTGTAGCAACTGGCTGGGAAGCAAAACCTGAGGGTTTGTGCCATGGCGAACTCTGCGTTCCTGCACCTGGGGCGCTTGCTGACGGTGTTGTCAACGTCACTGTTGCTGCGGAAAAACTAGGAATGCCACTTGTGCACGATGCCTCGCACAATGTGTGGGCGCTTGGTGTTGCCACTGCAACGGGTCGCGCACTAGCAAGTGCGAAAGCATTTTTCCCTTCATCTCTCATTGACGCAATGGGACGCGCATTCGATTTCTCTTCACTGCGAGGTCGACGCATCATCATGGTGGCCTGGGCGAGTTGGTGAGGCTGTCGAACAGCTCTGCCCGGGTGGCAGGCACTGCACGAAGAAATTGAATCACTTGGCGTCAGCGTGGTTACTGTTGCACTCGACATCAACCCTGAACACGCAAAACCATGGATAGCGCTCGCTGAACCAACACATCCATCGCTCATTGACACCACTCACGTCACCGATGAACTCTTCGGGTTCATCAATGTGCCTATGGCCGTATGGATAGATGAAAACGCAATGTTGGTACGCCCCGCCGAAGCAGCATCTATTGAACGCAGTCCTCTGCGCGATCGAGAAGTTCCGACCGGCCTTCCCCCGCGTATTGAACAGATGTATCGCGAAGTGAAGTCAATTCCCGACGACTCAGAGGGATACCGCTCAGCAATTCTCGATTGGGCACGCCATGGCGCAGCAAGCAAGTACGCCATGACCCCCGAACAGGTGGTTGCTGCATCTCAGCCAGTGTCTGCAAGCCAGTCGCGAGCAGCTGCATGTTTTGCCCTCGGCGAGTACCTGCATCGCACCGTAAGCCATGACGCAGCAGTGCCGTGGTGGCGTGAGGCGCACGCCTTGTACCCCGAGAATTGGACCTACAAACGCCAAGCCTGGACCCTTGTGACCACTCCAGAAGGCGCCACAGAAAACGACCTCATGCAAGGCCCAAATGAGGTGTACACAGGGAACTGGCTCGACGATGTTATTGCCGCAGGCGGGGGCGGTTCCTACTCGGTTCGACCACAGTTGGAGTGAGTTGTAGATAGCGTTCACACGAATGGGAAACTCGCCCCACATCCGTTGGATCTCTGAACCCACGCTGGTGAACCCCACCGTCATCGCGGCTTTTACGGGGTGGAATGACGCCGCCGATGCTGCATCAAGTGCAGTGCAAAATTTGGTGAAAGGTTGGGGAGCAACTGCGCTTGCTGAAATTGAACCCGAGTTCTTCACCGACTTTGCCACCATTCGCCCTCAGGTGCGCTTATCCGATGGTCGCATACGAAGCATTGTGTGGCCAGCAACAGGTTTATGGCATGTGCGTTCGGCGGGCTCGGACGTCATTCTCATTCTTGGGCCTGAACCTGCATTGCGCTGGCGCTTATTTAGCGAACAAATTGTCAGTGTCATTGAAAAATACAATGCGTCTTTATTTCTCACACTCGGTGCACTTCTTGCCGACGTACCCCACTCGCGACCGGTGCAGCTCATTGGCACGGCAACCGACGACAACTTGGTCGATCGCTTCGACCTTCAACGCTCTCGCTATGAAGGCCCCACCGGCATTGTTGGCGTTCTCAACGATGCGTGTTCCAAAGCATCTGTTCCTTCTGCTTCGTTGTGGGCTGCAGTACCTGCATACGCGGGGCAAATTAGTTCACCGAAAGCTTCTGTTGCACTCATGCAACGTGCATGCGACATCATCGGCACACCTGCACCCGTTGGCCACATGATGAGCCGTATCGATGCCTACGAACTACAACTCAACTCCATGCTCGACGATGACGACGACCTCCGCGCGTACGTCTCTCGTTTAGAAAGTATGAGCGATGCTGGCATCACCATTGAAGACGATGATGACGACTTTGACTTCGATGAAGATGATTCACAATTGCAGTTTGATTTTGCAATGGACTCCGGAGATGACGCGCCAGACCCTGCCGATGCAGAAATGCTGATGGAAGAAGTTGAACAGTTCTTACGCGATCAAGACAAATAGTTTAATTTTCGGGTTGGCGCCAGACCGGCTGTCGCGGTACATCAAATGTTGCACCCGTGTGTTTTCCATCAATAGCGTTAAAAGCCATCGGCCCCCACCATTGCACGCCCGCTGCTGGTGACGGCAAGTTGTCGCGTCCAAACCAACCTACGTCTGATGTCTCTAACGGGTGTCTATTCAAAGAACCACCGGTTGCGCGACATCTAAACAACAACATATACATACCAAAGCGCGAGAAGCCCATCCGCATTCCATCGACCACGCCAAGCAGTTCAAGCACTTCGCACTCAATGCCAGTCTCTTCGTGCACTTCTTTCATTGCAACTTCGGCCGGGGAATAGCCCACATCGGCCCAACCAGTGGGATACAACCAAATGCCACTGTCGGCCCTCTTCATGAGCAGAATTTCCCCATCGTCGTTGCCCACAATGGCGCCCACCGCAACTTTGGGAGTGACATAACCAGGAATTCCTTCGCCAATGTTTTCCATCCACTCTTGAACAAAGTGGTCTTGTTCTCGGCGTACTTCAATGGCTTCTTCAGATGCCGCTTTAATATCGCTTGCTACGTGAAGTACTTCTTCGTATCTCTCACGTTCATACAAACTTTGCGTAAATCCCATTCCAGTTCGCGCAATGCCAGCAAGCGTTTCGCTCCACCGTAAAAGGTCACGCTGAAAGTCTTCTGGGCCAAGTTCGCTCACAGTGTGAGACTACTTCGTTACGGCAAAGAGGATGGCACGTTCCACTTCGCTTTGGTGCACGGGGTCGGTCACTTTTTGCCCATCGGTGGTGCGCACATAAAACGTGTCGACCACTTCATTCCCCAGTGTTTGCACTCGTGCGTGTCGTATATCGAGCCCAGTGTCGGCAATGGTTTTTGTAATGCTGTACAAAATACCCACGCGGTCTGGGGCACGAACTTCAAGCAACGTGCTGTTTGATGACGCGGCGTTATCGAACCTCACCGTTGGCGCAGCGGGTGCCACAGCAGTGCGCACTCGTCGCACTTGGTATGTTTCTGCACGTTCGGCGAGTCGCGCCTCGAGTGCCATTTGATTTTTCAATGCACGTTCCAAACTGTCAACAATGCGAGCCCACTCAACAGGACGATCTTTGGGGGGTAACACACGAAATTCCGATGCAGCCATTGCAGTTTCTGCTTCACGCTCATCACTGTGCGCTTCGGCACCCAAAACATCTAGACCATGGAGTGCCATTACTCCGGCCACCTTGCTAAATGTTCCTGGGCGGTCGGGGCTCACAACGGTGATGGAATCTTCAGTTGTGCATACAGCAAATCGGCCTTTCGCCATCATCTCGAGCACTTCAGCATCGGGGAAGAGTTTCCAAATAACATCACGTACGTCTCCGCCACCCAACACATGGTGCACTCGCCCGGTGAGTTCATACACCAAGCCTGCTTTCCAATCGCTCCATGCCGAGACTCCAGTAGCTTTTGAATCGGCTTCCGTCAGCGCTCGTAATAGGTCGAGCGCTACTGAAGATTTAATAAGTGTGGCAACTCCGGTAATTGTTGCGTCATCACTCAGGTCTCGCCGCGTAGCAGTGTCGGCGAGCAACAAGTGGTGTTGAATGAGGCTCGAAACAATTGCTGTGTCTTCTTGTGACAAACCCATTCGCGGCCCGATGTAAGCAAACATTTCGATGCCCACTTCTGTATGGTCACCGGGATAGCCCTTACCAATATCGTGAAAGAGTGCCCCCAGCATTAACAAGTCGGCTCTCGATACCGTGTCAACAAGTGCAGCTGCATTCGCGACTGTTTGCCACAAATGCCGGTCGACGGTGAAGCGGTGATACGCATTGCGTTGTGGCTTACTGCGCACCGGTGCCCACTCGGGCAATACCTTGGTAATGAGATCACGCTGATCTATTGCTTCAAGTACAGGTATTGCTCGCTCGCCCTCTAAAAGCAGTGCCACGAGGTCGTCGCTTGCCCCGGCAGGCCACGGGTCTGGCCACACTGGAGTTTCTTCACCTAAACGATTTAACGATGCGCGGTCGATGCGAGCACCTAGTCGCGCCGCGGCGGTGGCAACACGAAGTACCAATGTTGGGTCTGTTGCGGGGTCCGTATCACTTTCTAAATGCACCTCACCCGAACGCATTTCTACTCCGGGGGCAATACGGCGCGGTGGTTCATTGGCATTTGTAGGAGGGTCAATGCGAGCCCACGCTTCATCTGCAATCCAGGCAATACGGCGAGCAGCAGTAGAAACTTGTGCCATTAATGCATCGGCATCACGTGACCCAATACGTGCAGCCACTGCATCTTGATCTTCAAGACGCAAGACGTCGCCTACTCGTTGCGCATTAATGTGCAACGCAACACGTGATGTAAGCAATACTTCATTTGAACGCTTCAGTTCTTGCTTATCTCCACCTGACAACGCAAGACCAGCATCAATTGCCCACAACAGTGCATGAATATCGCGCAAGCCACCCAGACCCTCTTTCAGGTTTGGCTCGAGCAAGAACGCCACTTCACCCGCAGTTGTGTGCCGCTCGAGGACGCGAGCATGAAGGTCGCGTAACGAGTCGCGCCCCCGCTTACGCCACCATTCGCGCGCATCATTAATGCAGTCATTGGCAAGACTTTCATCGCCGGTGACAAACCTTGCTGTCACTAGTGCAGTTGCAGTATCAAGATCTGTTTCGCCAAGTTGTCTTGTCTCTTTTGGAGTGCGTACCGCGTGACCAACTTTGAGCCCAAGATCCCATAGTGGGTACCACAGCGCAGATGCAAAATCGTCAACTTTTTTCACATTTTTATGTAGCAGTAAAAGATCGAGGTCGCTGTATGGAGCCAACTCTCCTCGGCCATAACCACCTACAGCAATGAGCGCAATGTCTTTCGTAATGCCAATGTTCTTCACGGCATCGTTAAACAAAGCACGCAATAACTCATCGGTGAGTTCAGAAAGTGCTGCACAAAACTGCACTCCTGAGGCAGGCTCGGTTTTACCCCAAGCCGCAATGAGTTCGGTGCGCTTCGCCGTGAACTCACTTGCCGTCATCATGATGGATCTAGTTTTCCTTCTTCGCGGCGCCGTTGCAACACCTTGTGTGCTTTTGCGGCACCCCAAATGACACCAGGCTCTAACAATGACTCATGAACATCGTTCCAATGGGCCGGAGATAAGCCAAATACGTCGTCGGGCATCATTCGTACGTCAATCTCATCACGCACTATCGGGGGAACGCCGAATTCCTGCAACACACGAGTGGGGAAAGTCACCGCGTTGCGCAAGACCTGTAACGGGTTCACTCGCTGCTCATCAACATCTTTACCCAGTTCAGTACTCAATTCACCTGCAACGTATGCCCGTCCTTGTTCGGCGGCTAACTGGGCGGCAGCAATCAACTCTTCTTCCACCGCTAAGCGAGGTGTGCCGAGTTGCTGCACATACGTTTTCATTACGCACCGCACCAGCCACTCATGTGTTGCTGCATCAATAGCAGCAATGAGATCTGCGGTAGCTGATTCAAGTGTGACTGACATTAGCGGTGCTCGTATACAAGAAGACCTGCCACGGTCCACACAATTTTATAGTTGCGATGCAACGCTCGCAGCGATGCTCCCGATGCATCACACACGGCTGACATTTGGTAGCGAACAACGAACCGCGGAGCTTCTTCATCTTCCAAAAAATTCCATAACTGCGCAAGGTCACCCGGCATCAAACGCGCCTCGTACCCCCAGAGATAAGGAAATGGTGGGTCGATGTCGAGATTTCCATATAGACCAGCACTTGCACACATTGCATATATTGTGTCGCCTGGTTTTCGCATTGCATTGAACCAAGCTGCAACACGCTCGTCTTTCGCTAATCGTGAGTCGTCGTGCAGTTCGCGGCCAATATGGTTACGCGGAATTGCAACCGCCGTTGCGGTATGAATAAGCGGGCTCACAATGAGCGCTGCTAGCAAAAGATTTCTTAGCCATTTTTTGTTGGCATATGAAATCATTGCCCCTGCAAATGTTCCTATAGGCAGCATCAAAATAATCCAATAGTGACGAAAGAACTGCCCACCCATTGCAAATGCAGCAAAGGAAATAAATAACCACGTTGCCAAGATTGCCATGGTACGAAAGGCCACTCGACGTGCTTCAAGAACCCCAACCAAAATAACCCCAAATAAAATAGGCAACAACAACGGCAGGGCAATTGCCAAGGTGTGCTGGAATCGCCCAAAGTCAGCATTGACCAACGCGCTACGCAGTTCAAAGCGATACATCACAATGGCGTACCACCAGCGATACCAACCGGTGAGTGCGCCGTGAATCATCATTGCGCCAATTGATGTTGCAACGCCTAAAAACATCGTTGGTAAAGAAAGCCAGCCATGTATTTTCCTCCAACGCGACATGAGCGACATTGCACCAACTGCTACTACCGCTGTCAAAAAGGCATCAAAGCCACTCTGCTTAATACCAACAGCGCAACCACCCATCACGCCCGAGGCATAAAGCAACCAAAAACGCGGAGCAGTTCTTCCCCAGACGGCCTTCATAGCAAGTGCTAGTGATACTGCTCCCACGCTGCAACTCAATAATTCTGCGTTTGCAATGAAACCTTCAAATTGTGGAACGCTGAGCAACACACCAACAATAAGCACAGTTCCCATGCGCGCTTTGTCGCCCACCAAAGTGCTCGCAATACTTCCGCAAGCTGCCGCACCTAAAAGACATGCTGCAATTGCCAAAAGGCGCACACCTTCAGGAGTGCCCAAACCAATGGTGACCAAACCGCGGTAGAGCACGAAAAGCCCTTGTGGACGGTCGGCCCAGATATCTTCGTAGAGGACTGCCCCCCTGCTCCATGCCCGCGCCATGGCGAGGGCGCCACCTTCATCGGAAGTGATGGGTGAGAAGATAAAGCGCAGCCGCATGAGCACGATGAGGGCAAATCCTGGGAGGTATGCCCACACGCGATTAAGCCACTGATACTTCTTCAACATGCAATTTTTAAGACTAATCGTCTTTGGAGGTCAGGGAAGACCTTCCCCAACGTCTTTGCACTAGACGGTATGGACGAGTTCTTCAACAGGCGTAAGGACACCAGTGTAGAACTCACCAAACTCTGCATAAATTGCTGAGGCTTTGTCGAATCGCATGGTGTACACCACTTCTTTGAGATCGTCAGGATGCACTGCAAACAAAGTGACTCCCCACTCAAAAGCATCGAGGCCGGTAGACCCGGTGACTAATTGCGTTACGCGCGGACCAAACTTGCGCCCACTGACACCATGCTCTTGCATATGCGCATGGCGTTCTTCAAAAGGCAAGGTAAACCAATTCTCGTCGGCATTGCGGCGCTTCGACATGGGGTAGAAGCAAAAAGCATTTTTTCCTGGCACAGGAATTTTTGGATACAAACGTGCATCGAGCATTTCTTGTGGCACACCAATGGCGTACTCGCTCACTTCAGTAAGAGACACATATGAATCGACTACTGCTAACCCCGCAGCTTGAATGGCCGACTGAAAAGAACGCAATTCACGCATATCGGAAGCCAGAGCCATAAACGCCATGTCGCACTTGTGGCCAAGCATTGAAACCGTAATGACCGTGAGGCCTTTTGCTTCAGCGGCTTTCACTGCATGCACTGTTGCTTCACGATCGAATTGGGCTTCTGGCTTGCAAAATAAATGCAGCACTGCCATTCCGATTGAGGGTGACATTGGCTCACTTGGGGTCACTGAGGTCATGAGTACAGGTTACCTGTTTGCCGCAATGATGGCTTGTGCTGCGCGATCTGCCGAGCCTGCACTTGCCCACAGGAAAAAAGAGGGCTCCACCAATTCCAATTCCATTAATTGCGGTTTGCCATTATTTTGCGGAATGAGGTCAACTCGCGCATACAACGGCATTGCTCCAAATTTTTCTTCCACACACCGCAAAACCTGCACTGCGGTTTCCTGCTCCGCCCCAGATGCAATACGCTCCCCTACATCCTCGGCGGCGTATAGCCCATTCGACATATCGGGTCTGTGCTGCAAAATTGCACCTTTGCGAAAGGCGTGGCTCAACACGCCACTCAAATACACCAGGCCGGTTTCACCTGCCCCATCAATTGCGTGCTGATATTCCTGCACCATCGCTGTTGCGCCGCTTTCTGTAATGCGCGCAACGTGTGCAGTGACTGCACTCATTTCTTGAGCCACATCGCGATACCGAAACGTGTCGTGTGACCCTGCAGAAATACTTGGCTTCACAACTACATCCATGGCATGTTGCGTGATATGAATTTCTGCAGCGCTCGAAACAAATTGTGTGGGAACAACAGCAATGCCCGCCGCACTCAATTCACCAAGATATTTTTTGTCGCTATTCCATTCCACTATTTCCTTGGAATTACACACCGTGGTGAGTAGCGATACTCTCTGTAGCCATTGCAAAAATTCATTGCGCCGTAAATGGTAGTCCCAGGTGCTGCGCAATACGAGCAACGAGTATTGAGACCAATCAACAGATGCATCGTGCCAGTCCACAAAATGAAACTGGGTGCCGGCTCTTTCGAGCGCGGCACCCAGTAACGGTAAATCGGTATCTAGTTCACGTGCGACTGCGGCGGTAACGAGACCAATCACAATGCGCTACAAACTTTTATTCTCAGTAATCTTCCATGCCTCCACCCGACATTCCGGATGATGCTTCTGGCTTATCGGCAATGACGCACTCTGTGGTGAGGAAGAGAGCAGCAATTGAGGCTGCGTTCTGCAATGCAGAGCGCGTTACTTTTGCTGCGTCAATAACACCGAGTTTGACGAGGTCTTCGTATACGCCGGTTGCTGCGTTCAAGCCTTCGTTGCCCTTCAGCGACTTGACTTTTTCTACAACAACGCCACCTTCCATGCCAGCATTTTCAGCAATTTGCTTCAATGGGCCTTCG
>CAMBPP010000051.1 GCA_945869715.1 Bifidobacterium breve | reverse complement strand
GAGGCGCTCGCAATATTTCGTAACGATATTGATGACGGACTCTCGCGCTCCGTTCAAACAAATGAAGTGGGTCGTACCACCATGCTGGTAACAGGCATGTCATTTTTTGCACGTGAAGTGGGAATACCCGCAACACATCTTCGCGAAGTTGGTTCTTCATGTGGTTTGAACTTGCAAGTTGACGAATATTTCTTTGAAGCCAACGGAACAAGTTATGGAAATGGAAATGCGTTGGTTCGTTTTGAAGACAGTGCATGGGGAACGCCGCGGCCCGACATAGCGCAGTGCCCTGCACTTCTTTCACGTGCAGGTTGCGACATTGCTCCACTTGATGCACGCAACGAGAACGACCAGTTCACTCTGTTGTCATTTGTGTGGCCAGATCAATTCGAACGATTCACACGCTTACGCAATGCAATCAACAATGCTTGCGCGTCGCCTACTTATGTCTCGCCTCATCAAAAAGATGCGGCCGAATGGATTCATCAGCAATTTGAAAACACTTCTACCGACGAACCCGTTTTGATTTTCCACTCCATTGTCTGGCAATACCTCAGCCAAAAAACAAAAGATGTGTTTCGCGAAGCGGTAAACAACCACTGCACTCAACGATCGGCGCCAACAGGCTGGTTACGCATGGAACCTGCGGGACCCGTGGCCGATTTACGCATTGATATTTGGCAAGGCACACGCAAAACACATAGCGACCAGATGCTCGCCGACAGTTCGTACCACGGCATTGGTACACGTTCGCTCATTGCCAATTAGATCGCGAGAAGGTCTTCCCACTCGCCACGCGCAACCTCTATTGCCAGTTCCAATTGTTGGCGCTGCATCTCGCCAGGCACCGGACCCGCGCCACCAGGAGACGTACGCATAGATACACCAACACCAGGAGCAATGAGTTCTGCTGCAAATTTTCCGAAGAGATCGCTAGCTAATGCAAGGTCATGCAATGGTGTTCCCATTTTGATTGACTGTTGCACTAGTTCGCCTACATGAGCGTGCGCTTGACGGAAAGGAATACCCTTTCTCACCATCCACTCGGCAAGGTCGGTTGCTGCCATGAGCTGGTCATCGGCAGCTAACTGCATGCGGTCTTTGTTGAACGTGGCAGTAGAAATCATTCCCGACAAAGCGCTGAGAGCCAATTTCACTTGATTCACAGAATCGAATAAAGGTTCTTTATCTTCCTGCAGGTCACGGTTATACGCGAGGGGCAAACCCTTCAACGTTGTGAGCAAACCTGTGAGGTTGCCAATGAACCGACCAGATTTTCCACGAGCGAGTTCTGCTATGTCGGCATTTTTCTTTTGCGGGAGCATTGACGAACCAGTGGAATAGGCGTCATCAAGCTTTGCAAAGCCAAACTCTTCCGTGGTCCATAGCACCCACTCTTCTCCAAGACGAGACAAGTGCACACCAAGTAACGCAATATTGAAGAGAGCTTCTGCCACGAAATCACGATCGGACACAGCATCGAGTGAATTCACGAATGCGGCCCGAAAGCCCATTTCTTTAGCGGTCAATGACGGATCAATGGGAAGAGACGACCCTGCAAGGGCGCCTGCGCCGAGTGGCGAGATGTTTCCTCTATCGATTGCGGAAAATATTCTGTCGGTGTCACGCAGCAATGACCACGCGTGCGCAGCAAGGTGATGTGACAGGTGCACCGGCTGTGCGCGCTGCAGGTGCGTATAGCCCGGCATGTAAATGCTGCCCTTACCCCAACCAGCAGCGTCGGCAGACGCAACCAAAACGTCGATGAGGTCAAGAACGCGTCCAGCGACCAACGTGAGTTCGCGCCTAGTCCATAAACGCAAAGCGGTAGCCACCTGGTCGTTGCGGCTGCGGGCAGTGTGCAATTTAGCGCCAGCACTTCCCGCTATTTCTGTGACACGCCGTTCAATTGCCGTGTGAATATCTTCATCACTTGGCATAAATGAAAATTGTCCTGAAGAAAATTCATCATGAACCTGAGACAGCGCAATGCGCACAGCTTCTGCTTCTTCACTACTCATTAATTTTGCCCGCTCAAGGCCATTGACATGAGCACGCGAGCCCGTGATGTCGTCGTGCCATAGAACTTGATCGAAAGGCAAACTAGCAGTAAAGGCCATTAACTCTTCTGCGGGGCCACTCGCGAATCGACCGTGCCATAATTGTCCTCGCTGTGCATCTTGTTCGGTCACGATGTAGCTCCTTTTAATCCTGCCAATGTTCTCAACTCGATAGATAATTTCTTGCCACCAACTGCCTCTGTTGCAACACACATAATGGTGTCGTCTCCTGCCACCGTGCCCAGAAGACCTTTCGGTGCAGCGCGATCGAGAGCCGATGCCACCACATGCGCACACCCAGGAGGAGTGCGCAAAATGACAAGATTTCCGCTATACGAAACCTCGGCTACCCATTCACTCATCACGCGGCGTAATTGATCATTTGTTGCGCGCCGAGCGGGTTCGAAACTTGCAATTGCGTAAATAGTGTCACCCTGCGAGGAACGCACTTTTACTGCACCAACTTCTTCCAAGTCACGAGAAATAGTGACTTGCGTAGCCGTGATGCCTTCTTTAGCGAGCATTGTGCGGAGTTCATTTTGACTAGACACTTCTTTTGTCTCGATGATGCGCACAAGCGCTTGTTGTCGTTGCGCTTTAGTACTCATAATTACGCACGTTCCTTTACTGCTGGACTCTGCTGTTGAAAAATCCAGGCCAATAAACCACGAGCACTGTGCAAACGATTATGAGCCTGTTCAAAGACACGACTGTTGGGCCCATCAATGACACCGGCTTCCACCTCAGAACCACGATGCGCCGGGAGGCAATGATAAAAACATGCACCTTGTTGTGCGTTGGCCATCAGATGTTGCGTCACCATGAATCCCGCAAATGCTGCAGCCTTTTGCGCAGCCACAGATTCTTCACCCATAGAGATCCAGACATCGGTGTGCACTGCCACTGATCCTTTGACCGCTTCAGCAGGTGCGGCAACATACTGCACGCTTCCTTCGCCTAAGGAGTTAATGGCTGCAAGTTCGCTGTCGATAGGACGGTATTGCGGTGGCGTTGAAACAACAAACTCCGCACCCAACATGACGCACGCCTGGGCGAGAGACTTCGCAACATTATTGAAGTCACCCACCCACGAGATTCTCTTCCCTTGCAAATTGCCATGTTGTTGTTGCATAGTCAAAACATCGGCAAGTGCCTGCAGTGGGTGCGCAACATCACTCAACATATTGACAACGGGAACTGATGACACCGCGGCCATTCTCTGAATAACATCGTGCCGAAATACTCGAGCACCGAGAAATGCGTGGTACCCCGCCATCACTTGGGCAACATCTTCCGCTGTTTCTCTTACATCAATGCCCACTTCCTCGCCACGGGTATAGACAGGGTGACCGCCGAGTTGTACCACTGCTACTTCCATAGAATGCCGCGTCCTGTTGGAAGGCTTTTCAAAAATGAGGGCGGCACAATGGCCGCTCAATGGAGCACCTAGTTGCGCTACGGGTACTTGCGCGAGTGCAAGAACATCATGCAGTTCATTGACTGCAAGATCGGAGATGTCGAGTACGTGACGAATGCTCATGAAGAGGCCTCGACTTCCTTCATTACCTGAGCCATCACATTTGTGAAAATGGCAACAGCTTCCTCAATGTGTTCAGCACTGACATTCAAAGGAGGCGCCATACGAATTGTTGAAGAATTGACCGCATTAGTGACCAAACCCTGCGCGAGACAGCCCTGATACACCTTTGTAGCGTCGCATCTTTGTGCCAACTCGATGCCAAGCAGTAGACCAGCCCCTCGAACGCCAACGACGCCAGGAACAGCTTTCAGTTTCTCTGTCAGTTGTGCCCCCACGGTCTGAGCAAGTAGAGGCGCGTTGATGCGTTTCATTTCTGCAATCACAGCACGCACTACAGAAGTCACAAGCGCTGTGCCGCTATATGTGCTGCCGTGGTCTCCTGGCTGGAGAACCTTGGAAACATCTTCCTTCACCCATATTGCACCGACTGGAACACCGTTGCCGAGAGCCTTTGCCATCAATACTGCATCGGGCGAAATACCAGAATGTTCAAAGCCAAACCATTTTCCGGTGCGACCCATTCCTGTTTGCACTTCATCGATAATCAGAAGCACACCACGTTCTTTGCACAGCGACTCCACAGCTTTCAAGTAACCAGCAGGGGCTGGGATCACTCCACCCTCACCTTGAATTGGTTCGAGCAACACCGCTGCTACCGACGAATCGACTGCTTGCGACATCGCCTCGATATCGCCATAGGCAACATGCTTGAAACCTTCTGGCATGGGTTGAAATGGTTCATGCTTTGCTGGTTGGCCAGTGGCTGCCAGCGCACCAAGAGTACGACCGTGAAAGCTTCCCAGCGCCGACACCATTGTGTGGCGACCACGACCACCGTGTTTACGAGCGAGTTTGATTGCAGCCTCGTTTGCTTCAGCCCCAGAGTTGCAGAAAAAAACTTGACCGCTGCTGCCGGTAGCACTTTCCAGAAGTTGGTTGATATCTATTGCTGCAGCAGTGGCAACCGGGTTAGCAAAAAAGTTGCTCACGTGAATGAGTTCAGCGGCTTGATGCGTCAGTGCCTCGGTGACGCACGAATGCGAATGACCCAAGGAGGTCACCGCGAGACCGCAGAGGAAATCGAGGTAACGCTTCCCCTCTGAATCCCACAACTCAGTACCTTGCCCGCGAACAAACATCACCGCAGGTGGCCCAAAGACGGGAAGGAAAGGGCAATGGGTCATCCCTACTGCCTGCGGAACGGGTTGCGCATTGTTTTCGAGAAATGCGTGCTTAGTCATTACTTTGCCACCTTTGTTGAATCACTTTTTGTCACCATTGTTCCAATTCCTGCATCAGTAAAAAGCTCGATAATGCTGACGTGGGCAATGCGCCCGTCGAGAATGTGCACCGCTGGCACCCCAAGCCCAACAGCTTCCATGCAGCTCTCTGCCTTAGGAATCATTCCGCCAGCAATAGTTCCATCGCTGAGGAGATCATTGAGTTCTGTGTCGGTGAGAGAGCTAATGAGAGAGTCTGCCCGAGACACGTCGCGACGCAGCCCTTCAATATCGGTGAGATACAGAAGCTTTTCTGCTTTCATTTCACCTGCAACAAACGCCGCAACAGAATCGGCATTGATGTTAAAGGTCTGCCCATTGGTGTCGACGCCGACCGTTGCAATAACCGGAATTTCGCCCGCAGAAAGAACGTCAGCAAGCGCCTGTGAGCCGATACCAACTACGTCACCAACGAATCCGAGCGACTCATTACGTTGAACGACAGAAATGAGCCCGTCTTTAGCTCCTGATAATCCTCGGGCCTTACCACCACAGCTATTGATTGCTTCAACGATGCTTGGATTCACTTGGTTTGCAAGCACCTCTTCAACAACTTTCATTGTTGGCGCATCAGTCACGCGCCGGCCATTGACAAACTTGCTTTCAATTCCCTGTCGTTCCAGTTCAGCATTGATTTGTGGTCCACCTCCATGCACCACGATGGGTCGAATGCCGACAGAAGCGAGAAAAACCATGTCTTCAGCAAAAACTTTCAGTGGGTCTGTGTGAGTGGTGCCCGACAAAGCATTGCCGCCGTATTTCACCACCACCGTCGACCCAGCAAAGCGCTGGATATATGGCAAAGCTTCAATGAGCACTGCTGCAGTTTCGTTCGCAGACATCATGGCCACACACCCACCGCGCTCAGACCGAGTGATTCATTCAGACCAAGAGCAACGTTTGCCGACTGCACTGCTCCACCGGACGCACCTTTTGTGAGGTTGTCGAGAGCAGCAATAACAATTGCATAACCCGTGCGCGCGTCGTAACGCGCAGTGATGTGTACAGCATTAGTTCCCTGTGTTGATTTTGTTGAAGGGATCTCTTCGCCCACGACAACAAATTTTTCACTCTTGTAAGCATCTACAAGAACTTGCAAAAGACTCTCTGTAGTTGTTTTTGTCGACATAGGCCGCGCATAACAGGTTGCCAAAATGCCCCTATTCATGGGGGCTAAGTGAGGCGTGAAGAGAACTTGCCCACCAATTTCTTGCTCCATCTCTGGCGTATGACGATGCGAGACAAGGCCGTAGGCAGAGAAATCTTCGTCAACACTCGTGAACATGCTCGAAGACTTCAAAGCCTTACCTGCGCCTGACACACCGGAAGCAGCATCGACGATGAGCCCTTCTGGATGAAAGATTCCGCCACGCACAAACGGACGCAAGGCAAGGGTTGCTGCAGTGACATAGCACCCTGGCGTGGCAATGAGTTTCGCTCCTACAAGTTCTTTTCTGTACACCTCGGGTAAACCGTAAACAGCTTGGGCAACACATTCAGGATGAGTGTGCTCGAAGCCATACCACTGCGGGTACTGCGCTGTGTCGCGCAATCGAAACGCCGCAGAGAGGTCGACAACACAGCCAACATCACCCAGTAGTTGGGGAACTACTTCGACCGACGACTCATGTGGAAGCCCGAGAAAAACAACATCGACGCCTGAAACTGCCTCGGGAGAATACACCTGAGCCACGAGGTCGGGGTACGCCGCCCGCAAGCTTGGATACAAATGTGAGAGTTTCTCGCCAGCTTGCGAATCTCCACTTGCAAACACCACTTCCATTTCAGGGTGCTGGGCGATGAGGCGCAATAATTCGACTCCCGTGTACCCCGTTGCCCCAAGTATTGCTGCTGTTTTCTTAGCCATATGTATTACTATACATTGAAATGTATAGTAATACAAGCATCATGAAGGGCTAGGTCCGCAGTTGCGCCCCTAATTTGGCGACAGCATCGATGCTCTTTTGTCGAGCAGTAGCCACTTCTTCATCAGTCAGGGTGCGATCGGGAGCCTGGAGTCGGATGCGGAAGGCCAAACTGCGGGAGTCGTCGCTGACGCCCTTGCCACGATAAATATCGAAAAGGTCAACGGAGAGAGCAAGCGCTCCTGCACCTTGCCGCACAGCGCGGTGTACATCAAAAGCAGACACCGTATTTGGGACAACGAAAGCAAGATCAACATCGCTCGACGGATAACGACTCACTGTTTTCGCCGCAACTGCCTTTGGCTCTTCACGCAACACGGTAGAGAGTGATAACTCCAAACAACTCACACGCCCCGTGATGCCCTGTTGCTTGAGGACAACCGGAGAGATTTCTCCGATGGCACCAATGACCGTTTTACCTCGACGCAGAGTTGCGCTACGCCCTGGGTGAAAGCCAGCAGGAGCGTTCTTCTGATCGATCTGAGCACCGATACCTAAGGCATCGACCAATAAGTTCCATGTGGAAAGTGCAGAAAGTTCTTGCCCATCTGAATCAACCGACATCACACACAACATCTCTTCTTCATCGGGCAATGCACTTGCACCCCGTGGGTAGACACGCCCTACTTCGTAGAGATGAATGTTGTCGACACGATGCGATTGGTTATACGCAATTGCACGCAACAAACCTGGTCGCAATGAGACTCGCAACACAGACTCTTCTGCAACAAGGGGGTTGACCAGTGCAAGTTGTGCGCTGTCGTCAATACCAGCAAGTCGTGTGGCGAAAGGGTCGAGAAACGGGTTAGGCATTGCTTCGCACCAACCGGCTTCCACCATCACCTCATGCACCAAACGTCGCCGTTGCTGCACTGAAGACAACCGTCCGTGCACTGGTGAATGAGGAACTGACTTCCCTAGTGCGTCGTATCCGTAGTGTCGAGCAATTTCTTCAATGACATCTACTTCACTCGTGCAATCGGGCCGCCAAGAAGGAATACCGACCAAGACGTTGCCATCTTTTTGGTCGGCGACAACGAATCCGATTGGCCCAATGAGTTCATGCACTTCAGGGGCGCTGAGAGAAACCCCGAGAACGCGCAACACTTGCGACAACCGCAAGGTGATTTGTGTGAGTTGCTGCGGGCACGTGTCATTGGCAACAACCTGAGATGAACCGCACACCACTAGATCTGGGCACGTTATTTGCAAGATCTCAATGAATCGCAATGCTGCATATTCCGCACCAAATGGGTCGACTCCTCTTTCAAATCGCGCAGATGCTTCTGAACGCAGACCATGCCGAGCGGCAGACTCTAGAACCGTGTCGGCCGGGAACCATGCAGCTTCAAGCACAATCTCTGTGGTTGTATCGGTGACTTCAGAGTGCAGACCACCCATCACTCCACCGAGGCCAACTGCGGTGTTTTCACCATTTGCAATAACGATGTCGGTTGGGTCTAACTCGCGTGTTGCACCATCGAGTGTGACCAGGGTTTCTTGCGGTAATGCGAAACGTACACGGAAACCACTACTGACCGCATTGAGATCGTAGGCGTGTGTTGGCTGATTGAGCTCAAGCATGACGAAGTTAGAAGCATCAACAACGTTGTTGATAGAGCGCATTCCACTGCGAGACAACCTGTCTTGCAACCACTGTGGCGACGAGCGCACTGAAATATTTTTTACCACCGTTGCCGTGAAGCGCCCACAGGCATCTTGACTTGCAATATCGATTTCAACTTTGTGCACTGGCGCAGCCTGAACATTTATCTTCTTCACTTGTAAAGGAATGGCCAAGTGCGCAGCAAGATCGCGAGCAACACCTAAATGCCCCCAGCACTCTGGGCGGTTACGGGTGAGGTCGATATCAAAAATGGTGTCGGTTGTTGCACCAAGTGCATCGAAGAGTTCAATACCTAGTGGCAGGTGTGATGGCAATATGAATATTCCACCATGATCTTCGTTCAGTTCTAATTCCTTGGCGCTGCACAACATGCCTTCACTATCGATTCCAAGAATTCCACGCTTCAATATTTGGCGACCATCGGGCATCGTTGTGCCGAGAGTCGCAAGTGGAATTTTGTCGCCAACCGACATGTTGAAAGCGCCACACCACACATGAAGTTCGTTTGCACCATCGGTCGTCACATACACGCGGTGAACCTTTTCGGCATCGGGGTGACGCTCGGTACGTATCACCTGTGCCACAACAATGCCTTGCAAGCGCGAACCCGACTCGATGACTTCTTCAACGGGCATACCCAATGAGGTCAGTGCATCACTGAGGTTTTCAGTATCGGTGCCGAAGTTGGCGAACTCGTTGAGCCAAGACAAGAGAATTTTCATGACGAGAACTGCCTTAAGAAACGAAGATCGTTGGTGTACATCTCACGGATGTCTTCCACATTGTGACGTTCTTTCGCCATGCGGTCGAT
>CAMBPP010000050.1 GCA_945869715.1 Bifidobacterium breve | reverse complement strand
ATGACCATTCAGCAAGTGTTCGACACTCTTGCCATTCGTCTGAAATCAGATGAAGCAGCCGGGGTTTCACTGTCATTGAATTGGACCTTTACCGACATTGAAGAGAAATGGCTTCTTGGCATCTCGCACCGCACGCTATTTTCAACGCCTGGTCGTCATGACCCACAGGCAGCAGCGACAATCACCACTACGCGTCGCACTCTGCTTGAAGTCATTTCACAAAGCGCTACCTTCCTTGACGAAATACAAGCAGGAAATATCTCTATTGAAGGCGATGCCACCGCACTCATTACCGTGCTCGGTAACCTCGACACCTTCCAAACCAACTTTGCCATTGTTGAGCCATAACTTCTGCACCACATCATCGGCTACGGTAAACACATGGCAAGAGATGCAGAACACCTAGAAGATTGTTGGCTCGACGACGACCTGCGTGAGCGACTACTCAATACGCAAGTTGAGTGCACCTTTATATGGACCAACAAAGCCGGCCAACCTTTTGGTGTTGCCATGAGTTACCTGTGGCGTAACGGCAGCATTTGGCTGACGGCTGCTGCTACCCGCCCACGCGTCGCAGCAATTCGTCGCACTGGTTATGCAGCCGTCATGATCTCTTCTGTTGGTACCGACATTGGGCCAGGCAAAACTGTGTCGCTACGCGGTCCATGCATTGTGCACGACGACCGCGCCACGCGCGACTGGATGCTTCCCGAGCTCGCCAATGCGGTTCGCCCCGACAACGCAGCCGGCGCTGCAGCATTTCTTGAGCACCTCGACTCACCAGGGCGCATTGTCATAGAACTGAAGCCCGAGTACAAACTTGACTTCGACTCGAAGAAAATGTGGAAAGACCGTCCCGACGCGGCTCCACCTGGGCGGCTCTAACGCAAGAACTTATGCAGCGAGACTCAAAGCTCGTACTTCTCGCACCACAGTAACGAGCCGAATGTCTTCTCCGAGAACTGCAGAGAGGGTGAGATTTTTGCGAATACCGATGACCTCGCCTACAACCCGAGATAGTGCGCGTGCCCTCTTTTCGCCGAGCGCATTCACTTCACCTACCCAAAACTGATTGCCGTTCTCTCTGCATACTCCGTCTATGAAGTTACGCATAGCCAACGACACTTCGCCTTTGCGGTGTTCGTCTTCAATGTTCATATGAACACTAATAGTTGGCCACTGCGCAATAGAACGGCGAAGCTTCCATGCTCTTTTCGCATCACGTGCCCTATTGCAATAAAAGTTCCACGAACGCTTGTCTACTTTGCCAATGAGCCGACATAGGCATACAACCAAAAGCAACTTCAATGTTCGTCGTGCAACCCACTTGTCGAGGCTTTGAGATTCTGCACATACAAATGCATAGCCAACAACTTTGTTATCGACTATGGCCACCACTGAATGTGATTCATCAGACTGCAGGTACCACCCAATACACAAGTTTTCATAGGTTTGCATGAAACTCAATGCAAAGGGTAGAGGCTTTCCTAAACACATTGATGAACGGAATAGCTCTGAAACTCTATTTGCATACATTTCAGCATCAACCAACTGCACGCTCATGACGCAACCTGACTAAAACCAACATTTTCTAACAGGTCACTATAAATATCTAACATCATGCCCGCCGTCTTGTCCCACGTGTAACGACTTGCCAGAGTTACACAGTTTTCACGAACTACGTTGAGTGGTTCATTACCCATTATTTCTTCAATTGCATTTGCGATATCTGCAGCATTTTGATTGACAACACGACCAATGCCACTGTTGACGAATTCACTTGCTGCCCCCTCTTTCGAGACAACTACAGGTGTTCCACATGCGAGGGTTTCCAAAATGGAAAGGCCAAAGGTCTCTACCCTCCCCATTGAAATTCCTACATCAGCATGTGACAGCAAAGCGGCAACTTCAGATCGCCGAGATACTTGACCAACAAAATCAACCGGTAGGTCAACTGCGCAGTTCCGCAAATCTGCCTCTAGTGGGCCAGACCCAACCATGGTGAGCCTTGCCTCGATACCGCGCCCTACGAGTTCACGGAGTGCTTCAATCGCCAAAAATGGCTCCTTTTCAGGCGCAAACCGACCGCAGTACACCAACTTGATCTGTGAACTATTGCCTTGACGCGTTTGGGGACAAAACGTTTTGGTGTCGACCCCAAGCGGCACGAAACGTACATCCATACCTTTGCCATCAAATTCCTTTGCGGCGAATTGAGACGCGCACACAATGACAGGCGCACCATAGGAAAGCGATGTTTGCCATGACTTCAAAAACGGGGCCGACGGTAACCACCCTGGCGTATTTCGTTTCATAGCTAAATCGGTTCGTTCATGAGAAATAACGACACAGGGAACTTGAAGTGACAGTAGATACTGTGGAATCCAAGACAACGTTGTTTTGTCTGAAACCTCCACAACATCTGGTTGTAAATCTTGGATGAGCGCGGCTAAAGGTGCGCGTCGCAAAATTACTCTGTACCCACCGGAACCCACCAGAGGAACCCCACGTAAACGAATAACGTTGACTCCATTTTCAATGCTTTGCGAATTTTTATTGCAAGGAATAATGAGAGTGACTTCATGCCCTAATTGCAAATATCTTTTTTGAAGTTCAGCAAGGCATTGTTTCATGCCACCCGATGTCTCAGTAATGAAGTTTGCAATTTGTAGAATATGCATCGCCCTAATCGCCTTTTTCTGAGGTCTGTTTTTGCAACTGCGACGAAAGAAAATCAAAATAGGTACGCGACGTAAACCCATTGCTCGTCGCGCGTGTTATGAGGTTCAGAGCAGTTTTTCTCAGAGATTCATTTGACAAGTCATCTGGGTGTAATGCAATGCGTAAATTGTGACCTTTGCTGACATAAGCATTACCAACCAACTTCATTGTTGCCGCGCTCAATTTTGCAGATCCCTTCGTTGCGCGAAGCGATAATGCAAATGCACGATGCTCTCTATGCGAAGAAAAATCAGTAACTTTTGTATGACTTGTGGTGTATCTATAACCAAGGTCTTCTACAGCCTGCACTGTTTCGGGCGACATTAACCAACCTGGTGCAATGAAACCGTGAACATGGAAACCAGCTTCTTCAAGATTCTCGCGCCCTTGCAAAAGCCTGCTACATGCCACGGCGTAATCAATATCCCAAAACTCTTCGCATCCACGCGCCATTACCTTGCCAACTATTTTCCGGGTTTGCTTCTTTGGCGATACGGATTGATGCCTGTTGCTTTCAATTTTTTGGTGGTGCAGGCCATGTTGAACAATTTCATGGCCGTTCTCTTCAGCCACATGTAGCCACTGAATGAAGCTTTTGTTACTAAGAAATTTTTGCGACTTCCAATACCCTGGTATTACGAGTAAAGATGCTTTGACACCTAGTTCCTCAAGATTCTCCAACCATCGCCGACTGATCTCTGCAGTTGCCGGAGCTACGTCGTGCAAAGAAACCATGAGTGACTTCATACAGACATTTCCATATAAGCAAACTCGAGCCCATCAATGAGCGAGCAGTAGTGACCTTCAAGTTCTCTCATCACCGAAACCCATGGTCGAGACTCAATTGAACTGCGGGTGTTCGAAGCGAGTCGCTCTCGCTTTACCTGGTGACGAACAAGTTCCACTACTGCGCCTTTAAGAGAGACCGGAGAAGAAGGATTCCAGAGATAACCGTTAAACCCATGCAGAACGAGGTCGAGCGGGCCGCCTGCTGCTGGCGCAATCACTGGCACGCCCGAAGCGAGTGCTTCTTGTACCGACTGACAGAAGGTTTCATCGACCCCGGTGTGCACAAATAGGTCGAATGATGCGTACATCTGGCTCAATGCATTTCCCGATTGAAAACCAACAAATCGCGCACTTGGCATCGACTTCTCTAATTTCTTCTTCAATGGCCCGTCGCCGACGACGACCACTCGAACTCCGGGAATTTCCAGAAGCTCCTGCAGGCGCTCTACTTGCTTTTCACGAGCTAGTCGACCAACGTAGCCAATGATAATTTCGCCATTTGGCGCCCAGTCTTTTCTCAAATCTTCTTTGCGATGCTTTGGCGAGAATCTTTCGAGGTCCACTCCTCGCATCCACCGTGCAACATTTCGCACTCCACGCTCACGGAGGTCCCAGGTAGCTGCGGTAGACGGCGCAAGCGTTAATGAGGCACGGCTATGCACCGAACGAACATAAGACCACAGCGGCTTTTTCAATACGGAAAGAAAATACCGAGAGGCGAAGCCAGCAATATCTGTTTGATAAATCGCTACAGCAGGTATTCCTAGTTCTGCCGCCAATTTCAATGCGATGCGCCCCAAAATTGCGGGAGCCGCAACGTGCAGCACATCTGGTTGAGAGGCAATAATTGCCTGCTTCAACTCCCCGGCAGAACGCGACAGTCGAATACCTGCGTATCCAGGAAGGCCGAAGGAACTGAGGCGTATTACTGGAGAATTGTTGTAAACATCTACTCCAGGGCCGGGTGCGATGACCGTTACTTCGTGTCCGAACTGTGTCATGTTTTCCACCACTCGCAATACCGAATTGGTGACCCCGTTGATATTGGGAAGAAATGTTTCCGCAACTATGGTGATGCGCAGTTTTCGTTGACTACCACCAGACCGAGTGGCTGACGCCGCTCCGGCAGAGTGTTTATCTGTAATTGACATGAGCATCTACCTCTTAATGAATTCTCTGAATGATGAATGATTAATGAGAAGAAATCCGATTACCCATACAGCGCCAAGTTTCATTACAAGGCTTACAAGCGGACTGCCAATATCGCTTGTCATCAATTCTGCGGCGCAACCCACAACTGAGGCGACTACAAGAGTTGAAAACCATGTATGCCATGGAAAAACGTCGCGAACTGAGACACAAAATATCTTGGATAACTTTCGCAACATCCAAAACCATGCAACTCCGAATGCCACGAGGCTTCCACATGCCATTCCAGACAAGCCATGAATTTTTAACCCGATTGCTGCGAAAACAACATTTGAAACGAGAAGCACAATGCTTGATTGCGTCACAAGATCTGAGCGATTTGCAGCACGTAACACGAGACCGTATTCCGTCACTCGATGCACACTAATAAGAGTGAATATTTGAAAGGGAAGAATTACTTTTACGTAATTGTGTGGGAGAAAAAGCTGAAAGAGTTCAGGCGCAACCACAATGAGACCAACAGCACCAAGAACGACTGGGCAAATCATGTCTTTCGCCTGCTGCAGCCAGAGCTGATGTGCCTCATGAACTCTTCTATTAAGGAATGCTGAGACAAGTTGGTGAGCGATTGCTGCACCGCCCGCATACGGCAACACCGCCAAAAGTGGCACCTCAATGGCGGCAACTGCATACATGCCTACATTGGAAAAATCAAAGACAGCAACCAACCATTTATCAATACTTCTTGTCAGCACACCTGCTGCCAATGCGATACCTAATGGAATACAAAACTTCACTTGCTGATACATCATGTCTGCTTCAAATTGGTGCGTGCGTCGAGCGCCCATCAATTTCATAATGAACATTGCTGAGATACACCTCAATGCACTCGCAATAACCAAGCCAATGAGAACAGATTTTGCGGATCCGAAAACAATTGCCGGAACAATGAGAAATGCAAACTGTATGACGGCGTGAAAGAGGTCCCATTGCCCAGACCGAGCACTGCGTTGCATTGCTATAAATGCAGGGCCTACGAGCACTGTAGGAATCTCAAGGAAAACTGCAATTCCCACTAAGAGCAGCGGGAGATGGAATTGCTTCTCCATAAGAAATACGCCAGAGAGGGAGATTCCGACCCCTGCGACCAGCCCCGTGGCAGCCAATATTTTCAGTGTCCCACTCAGTAATTTCCCCCACTCGTTTTGCTCATAACGCGGAAGGAAAAACAAAATGCTGTGCTCAAGGTTCAGCGAACCAACAGTGACGCCTACCAGATAGATAGAGAGTGCTATTGCCATTTCATTCCATGCGGATGTTCGCAGAATATAGACGAACAACAGTGTGACAATAATTTGCACACTGCGCACGGCAGCCTGCCCCACTGCAACCCATCCAACGCTATGTGAAAAACGTGGAGGGTCTACATCATGTTTTGCAATATTGATAATGCTCATGCAACGACTTTTTTACGAAGGTCATTGAGCGCATCGCTCACGTGGTAGTTCAACATATCTTCAACAGTTCCCTGCTCGGCCTGATTCAATTGAAAAGACCGGTGATGGAAGATGTCTCGACGACATAATTTATTGACCATGTACGCAGACCAATCGGTAGGCCTTCTATACAGCTTCCGCAAAAAATGAGGTTCATCCCAAGTGTTGGTGCCGTGGAAACATCTCACAAAGAGATGCGAATAATTTCGGCCTAACACCTTTAAACCAACTTCTTCACGAATAGACCGCATATAGATTCCGTCTTCATTGCGCGGCAATGCTGGGTACCTCACCGTTGCCCGCTTAAACATCAAGGTACCCGGAGTAGCAATTCCGGAATCAGCACGAAACAGATGCTTGGAATATTTTGGAGTATCAATGTGGACCAATGTCCATTTCAGCGCAGTTGCACCTGCTCCTGACGAACGCATTGCCGCATATTGAGTTGCTACCCGCTCGGGGTGATACCACTCGTCATCATCCCACTGCACCTGAATATCGCCATTGCCGACTTCAATGGAGAGGTTCCGTAACTCGCCTAATGTGCGTCCACTAGATGGAGCTAAGCGGTGATAGTGGATGGGGGCACCTTCACCAAAACTTTCAATAATTGACGTGTAATCAATATCACCGTCATCCAAAATAAGAAGCTCTTTGTTGGAATACGTTTGATTCATAAAACAGTGAATTGCGCGGTGTGCAAGCAATGGCCTATTGCGAGTCACCATTGAACAGGTAATAAGAGGTTGAATCACGAATTTGCCAATCGCGATGTGGAACTAATGGGATACAGCGTTTTGCGCCGTGCTTCAATGTCACGGGCAATTCGACCTATGACCGAATGTGGATGCAACGCCATCAAACTCGGTGTAACTACTTGGAGTAACTCTGCGTGGTTTGAGCCCACATAGTGAATGACGGAAACTTCATTTGATAGTTGCAAAGAGTGGTCTTCAAAAAATCGAAAGCTCTCACCAGGTGGTATTGAATAAAAATGTGTGGAGCGACGAACTTCCACATCTGAATCATCTTCACTAATCAATTTGCTAATGAGTGTCGGCCCCGTTGAGTAACGCACATTATTTTTTGAATCTTTCAGACCAATAAGTACCCGTTCAATGAAAGCTGTGCCCGCATTTGCCACAATCACGGCATTATTTGCCTGATACTTGCCCCAGAACCCTTCGGTGCTTTTCCACCGCTTTGCCAATTGCAGTTTTCCCTGAAAGTACCGTGCATCAAGCCGGCGACCCACCCACGACAGCGCCCAAGCCCACGTCGTGAAGTGAAGGTAGACGTACTTTGAACCGGCCACCCGCGCTTCATCACCTCGCCATACCAGTTCCTCGCCTACGACCGTGTCGCTCTTTTTCATTTCATGAATTGGACGCAGTGTGAAGGTATCAAAATCGAGATATACCCCTCCGTACAAGAAGAGAATGCAATATCGCAAGATATTGCTCTGAGCTGCCACAGAACTCGAAGGCAAGTCTCTATACACAGTGCCAACATGCGCCAAATTTTTCGGCAAAAGCTTGAATAGGTCAGACGGGTTCAAATGGCATACGGCCACACGTTGCAACTGCGAAAGTTCCTGAAAATGACGGGTTTGCGGTGGCCTACCCACGACATAAATGACCACATTGGCATTGGGCACATTGAGGAGAACCGACTCCACTGCCATTCGGTAAAGGTAGGGAAAATTTTCCCCCGACCAGATGAAAAAGTACACAGCTTTTTTATCGTCCGCCACCTCTTCATTGTGATTCTTTTAGACCTGAACGCGAGACAAATATCCTGTCTTGCAGGGTACTTTTAACTGAACCGAAGGTGAATTAGTTTTCGCTCACTAACGCGCACTTTGTAAAGCTGCCCACACCCGATTTGCGGTACATGGCATATCAATATGGCGCACGCCTAAATGATGCACTGCGTCGATAACGGCATTCTGCACTGCAGGAGTTGCACCAATTGTTCCGGCTTCACCAATACCTTTTGCCCCTAATGGGTTGCGCGGTGTTGGGGTCTCCATGGGAATGCGCTCGAACGACGGCAATTCTGCTGCTGTAATAAAGGCATAGTCAGCAAGGTTCGACGTGATGGGGTTGCCACCATCGTCGTAACGCACTTCTTCAAGCAATGCTTGTGCAATACCTTGCGCAACTCCACCATGTACTTGGCCATCAACAATGAGCGGGTTCAAAATGGTGCCCGCATCGTCACAAGCAATGTGGCGCACAATGGCAACAGAGCCGGTTTCGGTGTCTACCTCAACAACACTGACGTGGGTACCAAAGGGGAACGTTGCACCCTCTGGCGTGAAGTCGGCTTCTGCGAATAACGCGACTGGCGATGCAATCGCAATTTCTGCCCATGTTTTACTTGGCCGCGGCGAACCCACTACGTGGAATGCACCAGTTGCTGCGTCAAGTACCACGTCTTCTGGCGCCGCCTCAAGTAAGTCGGCAGCCTTTTGGCGTGCAATTTCAATGACGTTTTCTGCAGCCATCTGAGCGGCAGTTCCACCCACTTGCAGTGAACGCGAACCACCCGTGCCATTGCCGCGTTCAATATCGTCGGTATCACCAAAGCGGAACTCAATTTTGTCCATAGGTATGCCTGTTTTTTGAGAAACAATCATTGCCCACGAAGTGTGGTGGCCTTGGCCATGCGAGGAAGCACCCGTGCGCACAATGGCCCCACCGTCGTTGGTAATTTCCACGGCTCCGTATTCACCACTACCCATGGGGTTTGTGGTTTCTACATACGATGCAATGCCAATACCGAGCTGTACAACATCGCCACGATCGCGGCGCACTTTTTGTTCAGCACGCAATGCCTGGTAACCCGATGCACTTAACGCCATGTCGAGTGCTTTTTCGTATTCACCCGAATCGTACGCAGCACCCATTGCGGTTGTGAGTGGGAATGCTGACGGCTTGATGTAGTTCTTGCGGCGCACTTCAGTGGAATCAATGCCACAAGCTTGCGCAAACATTTCGATGGTACGTTCAATTGCCGCCGTTGCTTCAGGCCGGCCCGCACCGCGGTATGCCTCCATCGGCGTGGTGTTGGTGACCAACGAATATGAGTTGTATTCAATATTGGCAATGTCGTACACACCGCCTGTCATCATTCGCGTCATGATGGGCA
>CAMBPP010000049.1 GCA_945869715.1 Bifidobacterium breve | reverse complement strand
AACGTTCTTGCCAAAGACCACGCGGTTATTGGCGTAGTCGTAAGCGGCTTCGTAAGCAGCCTGCATGAGACCAACGGCGCGTGCAGCAGTTTGCAAACGGCCATTTTCAAAACCTGCCATTTGGTAATAGAAACCCTTACCAAGACCACCCTCAAGACCAATGAGATTCTCTGCAGGTACAAACCAGTTGTCGAGAGCAATTTCATATGAGTGCATACCGCGGTAGCCAATGGTGTCAATGGGGCGACCTTCCATTTTCCCACCCTCGTCTTGCGAGAACATGAAGCCGTGTGCATCGCCGTGCGGCTTTGGAACGATGAACAAACTGAGACCCTTATGGCCAAGGCTGCGGTCGGTGCCGGTGCGTGCAAGCAGCATGAGAACATCGGCACGTGCGCCGAAGGTGCACCAAGTTTTTACACCATTGATGCGCCAGCCCTTGCGGCCATCAGGTGCTTCACCCGGGGTAGCAGTGGTTTTCACGCCTGCTACGTCACTACCAAAGTCGGGTTCGGTTACTGCAACAGCGGCGAGAACTTCTGCGCTCGCAAGTTTGGGGAGCCATTCCATCTTTTGCTCTTCTGTGCCGCCCTTCATGAGAGCGCGAGCAAGAATTTCTGGGCGAGTAATGAGTGAACCGCCAATGCCAAGTGAGCCACGCGACAGTTCTTCAGTTGCAATGACGTTGCCCATGTATTCGCCATCGCCGCCTTCGCTGTAGCCACCGTATTCAGCTGGAATTGATAAGCCGAATGCACCCATGTCTGCAAGACCCGAAATAATTGCTTCGGGAACATCTTCGTTGAAGCGGTGCACGTGTTCTGCGCGTGGTGTTATTTCTTTGTTGGAAAAGGCGCGGAAGGTATCTTGCACCATTTCAAAGTCTGAGTCGAGGTGCCGTGGACCCTGAGTGCTTGCAAGCGAAGCTAAGAATTCTGGGTCGCGAAACGTTGCAACGAAATCGTGTGCGTGTGCAAGGTCGGCGAGGTTGACGCCCCACAGTTTTTCACGACCAATGAGACGTGTAATGAGGTCGTGCACCATGTCGGCGGTGAATGCGCAAGCAAGAAGACCTTCAGCGTTTCCTTTTGCGCCGTAGTCGAGCATGGAGCGTGCCGTTTCAACTGCAGATGCCGCATGGGCAAGGTCGTAAGCAAGAACTTGTTGCACGTCTGGGCCACCAGTTGCTGCGAGTGTGCGAACACCTTTGCCCACCATGGCGCGCGACGTTTCAATGATGGCGGCGGCGGTTTGCAGATCGGGGGTGGGGAGAGATGCGGTCGTACTTGTCATGGCTATAAACGCTAGTGAGGAAAATGCTGCCGTGTCTCACTGCACAGAGGATTTCTGCCCAATGTCACAGTGCCTAGACTGTCATGATGGGCGAAACGAAGGCTTTTGGTGAGCCGCTCATCGCTCCTGTGGAAACTCACGGCGAAACCCATGCATTGCTCGTGCAGCACAAGGGCAAAATGCTCTATGAGGCGTACGGGTCGGGCTATGCCACACCGTGCGGACCAAACAGCACATACATTTCCTGGTCGATGGCAAAGAGCATGACGCATGCCTTGGTGGGGATGCTTGTGAAAGATGGGATCGTTGACGTTGCTGCGCCTGCGCCTGTAGCTGAGTGGCAAAGTTCGCCACGTGCGGCCATTACGTGGCAAGACCTTTTAGAGATGCGCTCCGGGTTGGAGTGGGTTGAAGATTATATAGACGGTGAAAACTCTCATGTCATCGACATGTTGTTTGGCAAGGGTGTTGGCGATCATGGTGCGTATGCCGCAGCGTCACCGCTTGCCGCACCTATCGGAACTGTTTGGAACTATTCGTCGGGCACCACCAATATTTTGTGTCGCTGCATTGGAGACATTTTGTGTCGAGACCTCGTTGATGCAACTGCGCCAGAGCGTGCAGAACGATTCCTCAACTTTTTATCGACGCGCCTTTTTGAACCGCTCAACATGACAAGTGCAATTGCAAAGTGCGATGATGCGGGCAACTTTGTTGGTTCTTCCTATGTGTATGCAACTGCTCGTGACTTCATGAAGTTTGGCGAGTTATATATGAATGGTGGTTTTGTTGATTCTGATGGAGTGCGCAGGCAACTTCTTCCCGACTACTGGGTAAACCACGCACGAACAGTGGTAGCTACCGATGAAGAAACAGGAAATCACTATGGGGCGCATTGGTGGGTGTGGCCACAATGCGAAAACTCAGTGGTTGCTACAGGATATGAGGGTCAATACACGGTAGTCATTCCAGAAAAAGAGTTCATTTTGGTGCGATTAGGGAAAAGCGACGCCTCTTTACGCCCAGCAGTGCTGTCGCAATTACTGCGGCTTGTGCAGAAGGTAACTAATATATGACAATGCAGCCGAGTGGCGATCAGCCAAGCAATTCTGCGAATGCCTCGGTAGATGCAGAAGCTATTCGGCGCAAAGTGGGCATGCGTACTCTCAAAACATTGGGCTTTGCTGCTGTCATCTACTTTTTTGTCTTTCCATTAGTGCCAGGGTTTCGTCAGGCCTTTAGCGATTTGTATCGGGTTGACAAAACAATGTTGGCCTTTGGTGTACTTCTTGAGTTCATCGGGCTCTTCTGTTACTCACTTCTCACGCGTGCGGCTTTAGGAAGTGAGGGGCACAAAATACCAGCGGTGCAACTTTTCCGTATTCAACTGAGCACCAAGTCACTCGGCAGCATCATGCCTGGTGGTAGCGCAGCATCATCGGCGCTTGGTTATCGCCTGCTCACGTTGTCGGGCATTCAAGGGCCCGATGCAGGCTTTGCATTGGCAACTGCCGGAATTGGTTCTGCTGTAATGCTGAACCTCATCTTGTGGGTGGGGCTCATCATTTCTATTCCAGTTCGAGGCGTGAATGCGTTATACGGAGGCGCAGCCATAGTTGGCATTGTGCTCATGCTCGTTGCTGCTGGTCTCATTTTTGGTTTGGTGGAGGGCCAAGGTCGTGCCGAACGCGCGGTACGTTGGCTTGCGCAACACGTGCGTCTCGATGCCGACCACGCATGTGAAGTCATTCGACACTTAGGTAACCGCCTCGAAGGCCTGATTGCCGACCGACAGTTGTTGTGGCGTGTTGCCGGATGGGCGTTAGCAAACTGGCTATTCGACATGGCTGCACTATTTGTTTTCTTGCGCGCTTTTGGCGGGCACCTTGCCGTCGATGGACTCATTGTGGCATTCGGATTAGCGAACGTAATGGCCGTGGTGCCTTTGACACCAGGTGGTCTCGGCATTGTGGAAGGCATTTATATTCCCACCATCGTGGGCTTTGGTTTGTCACGTAGTTCGGCAACAGTGGGCGTGCTTACTTACCGGCTTGCACAGTTTTGGTTGCCCATACTTGTTGGCGCGGCGTGCTATTTGTCTTTGCGTGTTGGCCCATGGTCGCTCGAGAAGAAAGATCGCTTGAAGCCATTGCGTCAAGTGGCTGAAGATGCGGTGAGCAGGGGCGAAAGCAACATCGACTGGGTCGAGCGCCATGCTCCGCGCGACCGTACCGGGCAATACCCACTGCCCGCGTTGCCCGACGACGACTCTGGCCCGATGCACAAGATGTAGTCGCGGCTAGGCGCTTCACTTTTGTGAGATGCCTCGAGTGGGTTAGCGTTTCGGTATGACAACTCATGAACGTCCCTTTGGCCGCTGTTTAGAAGACTTCACCGTGGGCGATGTGTATCGCCACTGGCCAGGCAAAACCATTACTGAATACGACGATCATTTGTTTTGCATGATCACTATGAATCATCACCCTTTGCACACCAACGACTGGTTTGCCTCGCAAAGCGTGCAGGGTCGCAACGTAGTGGTAGGCAACTTGGTGTATTCGCTGGTCTTGGGCATGAGCGTCCCCGATGTCAGCGGTGCCGCCATTGCAAACCTTGAAGTGGAAACACTGCAGCACAAGTTCCCTACATTTCATGGCGACACCATTCATGCTGAAACGCGCGTACTGGAAATTGCTGAATCAAAATCAAAAAATGATCGCGGCATTGTGACGGTAGAAACCAAAGGCTTCAACCAAGATGGCAAGGAAGTGTGTTACTTCCGTCGCCGTGTCATGGTGTGGAAGCGCGCAAATGCGCCCGAGCGCACTCGGCCTTACGACGTCAATGCTGCTTGGAACGCATAAACAACGTTCCGGAACTTCTTTTGCAGTGGGGGCTTCCCCAACTGCGCAACATGCCGTGGCGTGAAACACAAGACCCATGGCACGTGTTGGTGTCTGAGGTAATGCTTCAACAAACTCATGTGCCACGGGTACTTCCACGCTTTGAGCGATTTGTTGCTCTCTTTCCTACGCCACGTGCCTGTGCTGCTGCGCCACTTGCCGACATGCTGGTGGAATGGCAGGGGATGGGTTACCCGAGGCGCTGTAAAAACTTGCAACTTGCAGCACAAATGATTGTTGAGCGTTTTGATGGTGAAGTGCCTCGCACATTGAATGAGTTGCTTGAACTGCCGGGGGTGGGGCCATACACGGCACGAGCCGTACTGACCTTTGCCTTCGATGCAGATGTCGCCGTCGTCGATACCAATGTTGCGCGAGTGTTAGCGCGTATTTCAGGCAAGGTGCTGAACGCTCGTGCGTCTCAAGAGATGGCAGATACTTGGTTGCCCATTGGTTTCTCGCGCGATTGGAACCAAGTGATGATGGACTTCGGCGCAACGGTGTGTACGGCACGTAAGGCACATTGCGAAAGCTGCCCTGTTTTTGAGCAATGTGTTTGGAAAGGGGGAGTTGGCAATGAAATGGACCCTGCAAAAGCGTCGGCATTCACCAGCAAACCGCAGGCAAAGTTTGCCGGATCCGATCGCCAGGCACGAGGCAAATTAATGAAAGCACTCACGGTGAGTGGAGTAACGCAAGAGCGACTCGTAGCAGTAATGGAAATCGCAGATGAAGAACGCGCTTTGCGACTTGCTCAAGCACTGGTGAAGGAAGGCTTAGTTGAGTACTCCGCGGTGGGGTACCAACTGCCGTCAACTATGCAGAAGTGATTTTGCGCAAAATTTCCGGGAAGGAAAGTTCTGCGAGTTCACGCATTTCAGCGTCGGTGCGATCTTGAATGGGGTGACCCACAAAGACGCGCGCGATGTCGGGGAAACCCAGTGCCTCGGCTTGTGCAGATGCGGCATCAATGAACTCACTTGAGGCAATGAAGAGCGAGGGCACTCCGCGTAGTTCTAGATCTGCGATGTCGTGCACACTGCACGACGTACAACTGCCTCAATCGGCGAGTGCTTCAATGACCACATTGCATTGAATGGAGATTTCATGGCGCAGGTCGGGCGGCGCAGGTTTTGTGAAAGTTGGTTTGCGGAATCGCAAAACCTTCGCACCTTCTGCAACAAAAAGTTCTTCGAGGCGATTGAGATAAATGTCGCCGCGTGCCTTCACGATGTCGAGTAGCCCAACAGTGAGCCCTTTCACCGATGCTGGTCGTGCCAACTGCTCGCGTTGCGCGGGCCGTGACTCATTGGTGGGGTCGAGAAGAATGGATGCGCTCATGGTTCACAGTCTGTCATGAAAGGACGGGTCGTGTCACGGGTGTACTACCCATAGCCCCATTTGCCCAACCACCAATAACCGAGGAAAAGAGCCCGGCACCACCACCAGCATGGGCAAGAAGGATTCCTCGGGCCTTGAACTTGGGCACTGTTCGGTCGGCAAACTTGGCGGGCAAGCCTTCGGCCATGTCGAGTGCGCCGCGCACAAGTTCAGCACCAGGAATTTGGAGGCGAGCATGAAGTTCGCTGAGCAACCGCTCGCGACCCCAACCTGCTTCGGCAAAGACCCGTGAATGATCGGGGCTCACTACAAGAATTGCATCGAAGGAGAGCACTGACTTGGGGTGATGTGTCGCTCGTAGGCATGCAGCAAATGAATTGGTGAGCTGCTCTGGCGTGCGTGCTGCTTGATCAACAACGCAACGTGGGCCTTCACCAGCAAACACTGTGACGGCATTTTGTTGAGGTGCAATTCCGCGTTCTTCGGCCAAAGTTCCAAACGGTGAGCCTGCTTCATCTTCAGCAAAACAGAAACTGAGTTTTCCGGGGTTGCCGTGAGTGGCTCGGTCAACTTCGCCGGGCTTGCCACCGCCAACGTTACGAATGGTGAGTTGTACGGCGCGCCCAATGGTGAGATTCGCGCGGTTGCCTTGACCAAAAACATTGACGCCACTATTCATGCCAATTGCTTGAGTGCCAGGGCCATTACAAATAATGACGGGGCCAACGGGCATGGTGGTGGCTAGTACGCCATGCATGTTGAATTCGTCATTGCACACTGCTTCTAGTGCGGTAATGATCCAGGGTAAATATTCGGGCAATGCTCCAGCCATTACTGCGTTAATGGCAATTTTTTCAACGGTGAGTTGCACCAAGTTAGGTGGGGCAATGGCAACCACCTCTTGTGGGTTGCGTATTGTTCCGGTGAGCATGCGCAACACGCGCTCTGGTGTGGGTGGAATAACGGGCAAGCCGTCGGTCCAACCGCGTATAAACATCGATTCGAATTCGTCTTCGGCACTGGCAAGTTCAACATGTCGTGAATGCAATGTGGAACTCGTGAAGCGCACGCGCAGTTCATCTTCTAAGTTGGGGTCAACGCTGAGCGAACCACAACCGGGCCGCATGACGGGAAGATCTGCACCAAGGTCTGCGATGCCCGTGAATTTTTGCCATGCATCTTTGCTCCAGCCAAAGGTGCGGTCTACTTCCACGCCATTTTCGATGCGCATCAGAGTGGGAACGGTTTCGATGTCGTAGTGCCACGACACCGATAGATCTGCATCGTGCAGTGCGGCAACAGACGCAGGAAAAGTTGGGTCATCTTGTGTGTAAACGGTGAGTGAAGCTCCGCTTGCTGCAATGTGGGCAAACAACGGGTCGACCATGACACAAGTTGCGCATTCGCGCTTCACAATTGCCACGATGCCGTCGGGGAGTTGAGGTTTCATGAGGTAATCCAATCTGCAATGCGTGTGCCAACAATTTGTGGTTGTTCGAGTTGTAAAAAGTGTCCTGCGTTTTTCACTACTTCATAGACAACGTTGTTTCCCGACATGCTGCGCGCCGATTCCATTACGTCGGTACCAATGCAACCATCGTTTTCGCCGTGTAGGTAGAGAAGTGGTTGTGAAGGAACTTCGCCGCCCATACGTGATTGGAGTGCGCTGTATGCGGGGTTTTTGTAGCCGTCGCCCAAGGCTGCTCGGTAGTAACCAAGTGCTGCCGACAGATTCTCGGGTGTTCCCAGTGCGTCTTTCACATGTTGAGCTGCATCGCCTGAATTGAATGTTGGTGACCAATCGGCCCAGATCTTGTCGATGAATGCGTAGTTGTTTGCCGCCACCACAATGTCGGATAGACCGTGTTGGAAAAAGAACATGTACCAACTTTTTTGTACTTGTTCTAAATTGTTGAGAAGCGCCAAACCAATCGCTGGCCCAGGTGGCACTGCCATACCCACAACTTTTTTCCAACGCTCAGGTGCGAGCAGCGCTGCGCCGTAAGTTGCGGGGGCACCCCAGTCGTGGCCAATAATGACCGCATCGTCTGAGCCGCCGAGTGCTTCATGAAGTGCAACAGCATCGTGAGAGAGCGCGGCAGTTTGGTAACACCCATCGGAGGCGAGCGACGTGGGGTCGTAGCCGCGCATGAAAGGGGCCACTGCAGTAAAGCCTGCATCGGCGATGTGGTTCATTGTGGGAATCCATGAGTGAGCAGTGTCGGGGAAACCGTGCAAGCAAAGGGCTAGAGGACCACTTCCGTAGGTGAGGCAGTGGAAGTCGATGCCGTTGGCCGTGACTTCTTGTATGCGAGGTGAGATGTTGCCCATACGTGAACGGTAGTCGCTCTGCGAGGCCTTGCGACTAACGTCACGTTCCTCAACATTTACACCTTTGTGTAAAGAGGCGTAACGTCATCATTTATGCGGGGGCACAACACGGGTTCTGAGGCGACGTTCTCGGTCACTTTTCATGGCGTTCGTGGCTCAACGCCTTGCCATGGCGAAGACATCATTCGCTATGGCGGCAATACCTCGTGTGTTTCGGTGCTCACCCCCAGCAGTCAACCCATCTTGTTTGACCTCGGTACGGGCTTGCGCTATTTCGGAAAAGAATGTCTGACACGCGACACCAAGTTCGTGGGCACATGCCTCTTGACGCATTCGCACTTCGACCACACCCAGGGTCTTCCTTTTTTTGCGCCACTGTTGAATGAAGAAACAGTTCTCACTGTTCGTGGGCCAGTGCAAGACGATGGCATGTCGCTGCAAGCAGTATTCGACAAATTGGTCAGCCCCCCACTTTTTCCCGTGGGCTTGTCTCATATTCCCGGAACTATTTCTTTTGTCGATACTCCTAATTCCGATTTCATGATTGACAATGTTCATGTGAAAGCTCGCGCCATTCCTCACGTGGGGGCAACATTAGGTTTTCGCATTGAACTCAATGGCAAGTCCATTGCCTATTTATCTGATCATCAACAGCCCATCGACGGGTCACATGGCATAAGTGATGGTGCACGTGAGTTGGTCGAGGGTGCAGATCTTCTCATTCACGATTCGCAGTTCACGCCACAAGAGTTTGCTGTGAAATCAACGTGGGGCCATTGCACTGCGGAATATGCAGTGTGGGTGGCAACTACTCATGGGGTGAAAAACCTGGCCCTGTTCCATCACGACCCTTCGCGATCTGATGATGCTCTTGATGCGTCGGCGGCTCATTTGGCAGCAGTTGGCGCGTCGGCTGGATGCAACGTATTCATTGCATCTGAGGGCTTGAACTTTCGTTTGTAGATCTTTGCCTCGGCAAAATTGTTACGATGTTTCCGTGACTGCATTTGACTCTCGACAATTCCGTGACGTACTTGGCCATGTTCCAACAAGTGTTGTTGTTGTAACAGGAATCGACTCCGACGGCACGCCACAGGGAATCACTATTGGCTCATTTGTTTCGGTGTCTCTTGAACCACCACTGGTTGGTTTTCTTCCTGGAACTCAGTCGAAAACGTGGAACTCTCTCAACGAAACAGGAAAGTTCTGCGTCAATGTGTTGGCAGAGAACCAAGCAGAAGTGTGCTGGAGATTCGCAAAAGAGTCTGACAACCGCTTTGCCGGCATTGAATGGGCGCCTTCACTAAATGGTGCGCCAGCTATTGCGGGTTCGCTTGCCCATATTGACTGCGATCTCCACTCGGATGTTCTATACGGTGACCACTACTTCGTGGTGGGGCATGTAACGCATCTCCACACTCCTACGGATGTCTCGCCGCATGCCATGGCGTTTTACCGGGGCAAAGTTGTAGAGGTTGC
>CAMBPP010000048.1 GCA_945869715.1 Bifidobacterium breve | reverse complement strand
TTTGGCGGCAGTGTTGCGCCGGCGCCGAGTGCAGGAACATGAGCAAGGTCACCTTGCGCTGTATATTCCCAACCGTGATACGGGCACTGCAAATGCTCGCCAACTACGCAACCATCAGAGAGCCGTGCGTTGCGATGCGGGCACTTGTCGACGAATGCGGTGAGTGTGTCGTTGATGCGCGTCAGCACGTATGGCTCGCCGAGCAACATCACACGTTGAGGTGCATTGTGTAAAAGGTCTGCGCTACGCAACACCGGATGCCATGCGCGACGTAACCCCAATGAGGTATTCGTGAGTGCAGTAGGAGTGTTGTCGGTGGTCATCGTTCTTCGCGTTCGTAAGGAACGCCAAGAGCTGCCGGAGCGCCAAGACGCTTGTGAGCGAAACGACTAGAAACCAATACGAGAACAACAATGGTCATGATGAACGGAAGTGCATCGAGAAGGTCACCAGAGATATGAAAACTGCGTGCTTTCAAAGTAGTGCCGAGTGATTGCAGAGCACCGAAAAGGTAAGCACCAACAAGAGTGAGGTCGGGGCGCCAGAATCCGAAAATAACAAGTGCAATGGCAATCCAGCCGGCACCCTTAGTGAGGCCGTCAACCCATGTGGAAACAATGGCGAGGCTATAGAAGGCGCCACCAATGCCGGCAAGCATGCCGCCCAAAACGGTGTGGAAGTAGCGGTATTTCACCACGTTGATTCCCATTGCGTCGGCTGTTTGTGGCGACTCGCCCACAGCACGCAATTGCAAACCAGTTTTTGTGCGGAACAGATAAAACGATGATGCGGCAACAAGCACCCAACTCACATAAGTGAGAATGGTGTGATTGAAAAGCAGTGGGCCGACAACAGGAGCATCGGCAAGGCCGAAGACATCGAGTTTGCGAATGGGGCGAGTAACCGGGTGCGCTGCAACTTTCCACACGTTGGCAAAGTAACTCGACAAGCCAAGTGCACCAGCAAAAATAGTAATGGAGAGCCCGGCAACGGTTTGGTTTGCTTTCAATGTGACACACAAAAATGCGTGAAGGAGTGCAGTTAAACCGCCTGCAAACATGGCAACGAGTATGGAAGCAAACACGGTGAACCATGCTGAACCACCAATGTGTTGTGATGCCCAAGCACCACTGACTCCGCCAATGAGCATCATGCCTTCCACGCCCAGGTTGAGTACGCCACTGCGCTCGGTGAACACTCCGCCAAGTGCAGCGAAAAGTAATGGAGTGCCGTAAAAAATTGCGGAAGCTAAAATGACAATGAGAAGACTGTTGTTCACAATGCAACCGTCGCTTTCTTTGCAGCAGTGTTGCGTTTCACGCGGTACTTCATAAGAATTTCACCGGCTACTGCAGTAAAGAGAATGAGCCCCTGCAAGGTGCCCACCAGACCACTGGGGAAGTCGGGTCCTTGTAGTGAGTAACCCGCGTTGGTGAGACCACCTAACAAAATTGCTACAACAATGGCGCCGAGTGGGTTGAGGCGGGCAAGTGCAGCAACAACAATTCCGGTGTAGCCAAAGCTGTTGAGTTGTAAACCCTTTGCATCGAGGTAGTGCGTGAAGTCGCCCACCTGGCTTGCGCCACCAATACCAGCGAGCGCACCAGACAGTGCAGTAACAACGACGATGGTGGTCTTGGTGCGAATACCGATGTAACGCGCTGCACGTGGCGAGTCAGCAATGACACCAATTTCAAAACCAAAGCGGCTGCGCTTGTAGAGCACCCACACAGCAATTGCGACAAAGGCTGCAAGTATGAGCCCGAAAGAAATGCCGACGCCGCCAATTTCATACGAGGGCCAAAATGCCCGCTTGTCGAGCGGCTTGCCAGATGGAAAACCTGCCGAGCGCGGGTCGCGCCAATACGAGAGCGAGTTGAAAATGAGGTAGTTCAAAACAATACCCGCGATGTAGTTCATCATGAGCGAAGTAATAATTTCGTTGGTATTGAATTGCGCTCGTAATAACCCAACAAAGCCTGCGTACATTCCGCCGAAAATCATTCCGGCAAAAACCATAGCAATGATGACAATGCCCACTGGGTAAGAGTTACCCATGACAAGACCAACGTATGAAGCACCAATGGCACCCATGTACAACTGGCCTTCACCACCAATGTTGATGACACCTAAACGGAATGCAGCTGCGGCGCACAACCCGGTGAATGCAAATGGTGTTGCGGTACGCAAGGTGCCGGTGAGTGCGCGTGTAGAAAGAAAGCCACGTTCAAAAATACGTTGGTAAACATCAATAGGGTTTTTGCCGGTGAGCAAGAGCACGATGGCGCCTACGGCTAGCGCACCTAATAATGAAATAACAGGAATTGCCCAGTTCAGCCATTTCGGCTGCTCTAAACGGCGCTCTAAGCGCACTGGCGATTTCATGAGGTTGCCTCCAAGTGCGAACCACCCATGAGCAAACCAATGGTTTCACGGTCGGCTTTGTCGGCGGGAATGACTGCAACAATGCGACCTTCGTATATGACGGCAATACGGTCAGCGAGCGACATAATTTCGTCGAGGTCTTCACTAATGAGAAGCACCCCTAAACCACTATCGGCTGCTTCCACTAAACGTTCGCGCACCGATTCAATGGCTCCAACATCGAGCCCACGCGTGGGAGATGCGGCAATGAGAACTTTTGGATCGGTAGAAAACTCACGAGCAAGTAAAACTTTCTGCACGTTGCCACCAGACAACAAGCGCACAGCAGTTTGAGTACTTGGTGTTTTTACGTCGTAGCGCTCGACAAGGTCTACAGCACCATCGCGCATTGCTTGACGACGTAGTAACCCAAACCGCGAGAGAAGCGATGAGCGGTACGACTTCAACGCGAGGTTGTCTTCCACTGAATGTCCCGCAGCAAGACCTGTGTGCAAGCGATCTTCAGGGACATGTGCAACGCCTCCAGCAATTGCAGCGCGTGCTTTGCCGCTTTGCAATATTTTTCCTTCAACGCTCACCGAACCAGTGGTGGCGTGGCGCATGCCTGCAATGACCTCAGCAAGTTCTCGTTGTCCGTTGCCAGCAACACCGGCAATTCCGACAATTTCTCCACGACCAACAGTGAGCGTGATGCCATGAAGCGCATCGCGACCACGGTCGTCGTGCCCACCAAGATTTTCTACGTGCAAGACGATGTCGTTTGCTTGCGCAGGTGTTTTGCGTTGTACGCGAGTGAATTCCACATTGCGACCCACCATCATGCTGGCGAGGTCACGCTTGTTGGTAGTCGAGGTGTCGACAGTGCCAACCGTGCGGCCACCGCGCAGAACGGTAATGCGATCGGATACCGCCATTACTTCGTCGAGTTTGTGCGAAATGAAAATAACAGTGCGACCTTCAGCGGTCATTGCACGCAAGGTGCGAAACAGCGCATCGGCTTCAATGGGTGTAAGTACCGCAGTGGGCTCATCGAGAATGAGAACCTGCGCACCGCGATACAGAACTTTCAAAATTTCTACACGCTGTTGTTCGCCCACACTGAGTTGCCAAATGCGAGCCTCGGGGTCAACGGCCATGTCGTAACGTGCGGCGAGTTCTTTGACGCGTTCATTGATGGCAGCAGTGTCGAGAAGAAATGCAGTGTCGGGGTTGCCGAGCACAACGTTTTCTGCGACGGAAAATGTTTCCACCAACCGGAAATGTTGGTGCACCATGCCAATGCCGGCGTTTAATGCATCGCGCGGCGAACTAAACGAAACAGGGGCACCATTGAGTTCAATGGTGCCTTCATCGGGCCTGTACAGACCCGTCAAAATATTGGAGAGGGTAGATTTGCCGGCACCGTTTTCGCCGAGCAACGCATGCACTTCTCCGCGGCGAAGTTCAAACTCCACGCCGTCGTTGGCAACAACTCCGGGGAATCGTTTGACGACCCCAGACATTTGTACAGCAATTGTGTTTGTCATGTTCCCCACCGCTTAGAACGCTAGACGACAAAGGGGGGTAAGCCGAAAAGGCTCACCCCCCTTTGACGAACAGTTAACACTGCAGAATTAGCTGGCGGGGATTTCCCCAACAACGCCTTCAACCAAGAAGTTTTGGCCCATGAGTTCACCGTATGTTGCTGTCGTGCCAGCAGGAATGACTTCCTTGCCGGTGTTGTCGTTCAACGGGCCAGTGAACATAGAACCTGGAGCCTTCGTGAACTCAGCTTTTTTGGCTTCAATCGCAGCCCTGGCTTCTTCACTAACGAGCTTGCCATAAGGAGCAAGACGTACGAAGGTGTCTTCGAGGTCGCCGTAGTAATTGCCTGCAACCCAAGTGCCATCGAAGACGGCTTGGATGCGAGGAATTTCATAGATATCCCAGTGGTAAGTGGTAGCGGTAAGCCATACGTCTGGGTAGTTTGCGCTTTGGTCACTGTCGTAACCAGCCCATGGGACACCAGCAGCTTTTGCGGCATCACCAGAAGCAGGAGAGTCTTGCGACTTCACACCAATCACGTCAGCGCCACCGGCGATGAGTGCTTCAGCAGTTTTGCGCTCAAGTGCTGGGTCGAACCAGTTGTTGGTCCACACCAATTTCACTTCAGCATCTGGGTTTGCAGCACGTGCACCCATGGTCCAGGCATTCACGCCACGAATTACTTCAGGAATGGGGAATGCTGCAAGGATGCCGAGCTTGCCGGTCTTTGATGCAAAACCTGCTGCCATACCGGTGAGGTAGTCAGTGTCTTCTGCTGAACCGTAGAACTGCGACAAGTTCGCTGCACTCTTATAGCCAGTTGCAAACTCGAAGCAAATTTCTGGGTTCTTTTCTGCAGCTGCAGCAAAGGCATCTTGGAAACCAAAAGATGTTCCAAAAATGACGGTGTTGCCATCGGCAATGAGGTCGTCAATGACCTGTGCGGTTTGGTCACCTTCAGGAACGTTCTCCTTATAGGTGGTAACAATTTTGTCACCAAACTTTTCTTGCACTGCAAGACGGCCTGCATCGTGTGCTTGTGTCCAACCACCATCGTTGATGGGGCCTACATAAACCCAAGCTGCCTTGAGCGGTTCATCTTCCTTTGGTCCGCAATTCACTGGTGCAGCATCGGCTGTCCATGGTGTGAAGTTGCTTTCCCAACCAGCACCAGTTGCTTCAGGAGCAGTGGCGTCGTCGGATGGTGCCATGGTGTCTTCTGTTGCCATTGTGTCTTCTGTAACTGCGGCGTCGTCAGATGCACTGTCGCTTCCGCATGCCACGAGGCTTGCTCCCAATGCCAAAACGGCAATGGCGGGCAGCCACTTTTTTGTCATTCGCTTGTTCAACTTTTCCTCCCGGGGAATTATCAATGCGATGCCTTCGGCGAAGGCGATGTATCGATAGTAGAGCCTCCTGACAAGGCGAAATTCCCGTTAGGAAGTCGGGAATTGCGCCATAGACTGACCGAGTCCAGGAGAGGTGCCAGAGCGGCCGAATGGGGCGCCCTGCTAAGGCGTTGTCTGTGTTAAAGCGGACCGTGGGTTCAAATCCCACCCTCTCCGCCAGGTGTTTTCGTGGTGCGTGAGCACCCACCCTTGGCCTCATTTGAGGTTATCCACAGCCATTTTATTGGGTTTGCGGGCTTCCCTTGCTTTTGGCCAAGTGCCCCGATAGACCAAAAGGTACCTGCGGGCGGAACTTGGGGGGCTAGTTATGACACACCAAAACAACAACTTCTGGGCTGACGCCGATCGGAACCCTCGCGGGAATCCACGGTTGAGCCGACCCACCCACCCTTTGGCCCGGCGCCTGGGTTTGGTGGCAGTTGCCGTGGCACTGTGCATACCTGTGGCTCGAGCCTTGGGCGACAACAGCCCAGCCCCGGTGCCTAGTGGCGCCGGAGCAGCAGCCGTGCTAGAACCCGGTCGCGAACCCGAGCCAACCACCACGGTTGCCACGCTTCCCGTAGCCGAAGTGCCACAAGTGGCTGAGGTAAATGTGGTTGAGGCAAAAGTGGTGGTGCAGCCAGAAGTAAAAGCTCCGCAGTGTGGCGCAAAGTTCACTGTGCAACTTGGCGATTCATGGAGTTTGCTCGCCGACTATGCCGGAGTGGGAACACGCGAATTACTGCAAGTAAATAGGTCTAATGCGCGCACAGTTATTGTTCCTGGCGACGAATTGTGTGTGCCAAGTGGTGCGCGTATGCGTCGCCCCGCACCCGTTGTTACAACACAACCAGCGCGTCGGGCTTCATCACCAAAACCCAATGTTGTGGTTGCCGTGAAACGATTCACTGCTGCTCAGTCGACACAAATCATTCGTGATGTTTTCCCCGAAGCATTAGAAAAGCGAGCACTAGAAATTGTTCAGCGCGAAAGTCATACCAATGCCGCTGCGTATAACTTCTGTTGTTACGGCCTGTTTCAAATTCACTTCCAGGCGCACAAGAGTTGGCTTACCACTATTGGGGTCACGAACCCGTCACAGTTGCTCGATGCAGGTACAAATGCCCGTGCTGCCATGACGCTGTACAAGCGGTCAAACTCTTGGGCGGCGTGGAATTAAGTGATTTCGCTCAATTGAGGGGGAAGGTTTCGCCCGTGGCGTTTTCCCCTTAGAATGCACCGCCTAAGCGCTTGTAGCTCAATGGATAGAGCATTTGACTACGGATCAAAAGGTTGGGAGTTCGAGTCTCTCCAAGCGCGCCAGTTGTTTTATGCAGGCGTTGTGCCGTCGGCAAGTGCCGCAGCCCAGCGATGCAAGTTTTGATTGCCACTTTCGTTACGGCCATAGCGCATCGCATCGTCGGGAATTGCGGCCATTGCATCGGTAATTTTCATGACGGTCGCGAAGTCTTCGTCACGGGTCACGGCTAAATACAGTTCGCGCTTGTAGTCGGCATCGGCAATTTGCTCGGGTGTGGTCATGGGCTCGCGGAAATATTGGAACTGCTCTACCTGGCAGCGGTCGGGAGTTGAGCCTGGCAAGATGCGACTCATCATGAGGCCACCATTGGGCTGGCCGGAAATAGAAATATTCGGAAAGATGTAGTGCACCAAACTCATGGCATTGAGCAGTTGCCATTCATCTTCAGGAAGATCGCGCATTGCGGGCAGTGGCTTGTTTGCAAAGCCAAGCCGCACGTGTGGACCATAGAGGTCGTAGGTGTTGCGATTCGTAATGGACTTCGTACCGATGCTCTTCCCGTGGAGGTAACCAAGGTGATATCCATCGACATAACCGTCGGCAGTTACTTTCCAGTTACCACTCTCTGCAGGCAAGCCATCGCGATGGCGGTACAAGTTGTTGAGGTCCAAAATATCGAGCGCCGATGCCATATCGCCAAGCCATGCATCGATGTCGATTGCAAGACCCGGGGTGAGAATGGCGAAGATGGCTCCCGATTTTTCGGCAGTGGGAAGTCCAACGAGTGCATCTACATCGATGCCGTCGAATGCGGCACGATCGGTGTTACCCACCAGTGCACCTTCGGTGTCGTACACCCATGAATGATACGGGCAGGTGAAGCGCCGCGAATGACCAAAGCATTCTTCGGTGACAGGGGCACCACGGTGGCGACAGATGTTGAGAAAGGCGCGTGCAATTCCGTCTTTACCGCGGACTACCAAAATGGGACGCCCAGCAATTACAAGTGAAGCAAAGTCACCATGTTCGCGTAGGTCGCATGAAAGAGCCACGAGGAGGGGGCTGCGATGAAAGATGTTTTCTACTTCGCGTTCAAAGCGGTCGGTGTCGCGGTAATTGCGCACAGCAACATCGACAATGGTCTCTGAATAGTCGGCGTGGTCGGCATCGACATTCGCCAGTAAACGCTGAGCAACAGATATAAGTGGGGTAGCGGCCATGTTGAGGTTCTTTCTCAGACGAAAAGGTAATGAAACAAATTGTACGATGAAGTAGTGAGCGCTGAAAATACGGAACTTGTTGTTATTGGCACCGTACATCATGTGCCAACTCCTGAGGCACTTGAAGTGCTGGCCAACGTTGCAGTAGTGGTGAATAATGTGGGCATGATTTCCGCGGTGTTGCCCGCAGAATCTGCAGAAGCCGCTGAAGCCGTACGCAGAGCAAACACAGTAGTGAGACTGGGGCAACACGAGCGGCTCTTGCCTGGGCTTATTGATACTCACGTTCATGCACCACAGTGGCCGCAACTCGGCACCGGGCTCGACTTGCCGTTAGAGAAATGGCTTTTCGATTACACCTTTCCATTAGAAGCGAAATACGCCGATACAGCATTTGCTCAGTCGGTGTGGAGCCACATGGTTCCTACCTTTTTGCGTCACGGAACAACTACTTCGGTGTATTACGCGACGGTCGATGCACAGTCCACAACTCTGCTCGCGCAAACCTGTGTAGAGCACGGGCAACGTGCTTACGTGGGTCGTGTTGCAATGGATCACCCCGAGGGAACTCCCGAGTGGTATCGCGATGCAACAGCTCAACAAGGAATCGAAGCATCACAGCGTTCTATTGAAGAGATTCGTGCACTTGCGGGAAACGCAGGTTTGGTATCGCCCATTGTGACCCCGCGGTTCATTCCGGCATGTTCCGACGAATTATTGGTGGGGCTCGGTGAACTTGCGACTCGCACAGGAACGTTGGTGCAAACACATTGTTCCGAATCGCATTGGGAACACGGGTATGTGCTCGAGCGCTATGGCCGTTCCGACACGGAAATGCTGAAGCACTTTGGTTTGTTGAAACAAGGAACAGTTCTTGCACACGGTGTGCATATTGGCGACAGCGATTGCGGCCTCATTAAAGAGGCACACGCTGGTGTAGCGCATTGCCCGATGTCGAATTCATATTTTGCTAATGGCGTTTTTCCCGCACGGCGAGTTCTTGGCATGGGCATTCATGTGGGGCTTGGTACCGATATTTCAGCCGGAACCGATGTTGGCCTCATGAAACAATGCGTGCATGCCGTGACATCGTCGCGAATGCTTGAAGATGGTGTGAACGGTGTTGATGGTGCTGTAGAAAACTCACGCATCGATATTGTCGCGGCGTTTTACATGGCTACAACTGGTGGTGCGCGCATGTTGGGGCTCAATGCAGGTGTCATTGCTGCGGGAAATTATTTCGATGCCATTGTTGTTGACACTTCAGCGAGCGACTCAGGTCTTCGTGTGTATGACGATGTTGACGGCGAAGAACGAATCTTTGAAAAAATTGTGAGGCTCTCTGGCCCACGCGATATTTCACATATTTGGGTTGCGGGAAAGAGAATTAAACAATAAAAAAAGGGGCGAGCCCGAAGGCCCGCCCCTTTTGATAAAAGAGAATTAACTCTTAGGAATTGAGCCTTTAATTCCCTCAACGAGGTAGTTCATGCCCATGAGTTCTTCATACGTTGCTTGCTTGCCAGCAGGAAGAATTTCCTTGCCGGTGTTGTCTTTCAACGGACCAGAGAACATCACGCCTGAGTTGGCAACAATTTCTGCCTTCTTTGCCTCAATAAGTGCACGAGTTTCGTCGGTAACAATTGGTCCGAGTGGAGCCAAGCGAATGTGGCCGTCTGCCATGTCGCCGTAGTAGTTACCTGCAACCCATGTGCCATCGAGGATGGCTTGAATGCGTGGAAGTTCATATGTTGACCACTCGTAGGTAGCAGCAGTAAGCCACACTTCTGGGTAGTTGGTGCTTTGATCGCTGTCGTAACCCGACCATGGAACACCGGCAGCTTTTGCAGCGTCACCAGAAGCTGGTGAGTCTTGTGCAACTACACCAATGGTGTCGGCTCCACCAGCAATGAGTGCTTCAGCAGTTTTGCGCTCGAGAGCTGGGTCAAACCATGTGCTTGTCCATACGAGGCTTACTTCTGCTTCTGGGTTGATAGAGCGTGCACCCAAGGTCC
>CAMBPP010000047.1 GCA_945869715.1 Bifidobacterium breve | reverse complement strand
CGGAACTGAGCAAGGTCGAGTTTCAAAGTACCTGACACGCTCTTCATTGATTTAATTTGAGCTGCACCACCCACGCGAGATACCGAGATACCTACGTCTACTGCAGGACGCACACCAGATTTGAAGAGGTTGTCTTGCAAGTACACCTGGCCATCGGTGATGGAGATCACGTTGGTAGGAATGTATGCCGACACGTCGCCAGCTTTGGTTTCAATAACTGGCAAAGCAGTCAGTGAACCTGCGCCGTTGGCGTCGCTCAATTTTGCAGCGCGCTCAAGCAAGCGGCTGTGAAGGTAGAACACGTCGCCTGGGTACGCTTCGCGGCCTGGTGGACGGCGCAACAACAGTGCCATCTGGCGGTAAGCCTCGGCCTGCTTCGACAAGTCGTCGTACACAACAAGTGCGTGCTCGCCATTTTCCATCCAGTGCTGACCAAGTGCGCAACCGGTGTATGGGGCAAGGTACTTAAACGGTGCTGGCTCTGATGCAGGAGCGGCTACAACAACGGTGTACTCAAGTGCGCCGTACTGACGAAGTGTTTCTACCGTCTGTGCAATGGTGGAACCCTTTTGACCGATGGCAACATAAATGCACTTCACGCCGAGACCACGCTGGTTGATGATGGTGTCAATTGCAATAGTGGTCTTACCGGTTTTACGGTCACCAATGATGAGTTCGCGCTGACCGCGACCAATGGGGATCATGGCGTCAATAGCCTTGATTCCTGTTTGCATTGGCTCGTGCACGGGCTTGCGACCCATGATGCCAGGAGCTTGAATTTCTACACGACGAATGATTCCGCCAACAATGTCGCCCTTGCCGTCGATTGGCTCGCCGAGTGCGTTAATAACGCGACCCAAAAGCGCATCACCAACAGGAACCGACAAGATGCGTCCGGTTGCTTTTACTGGCTGGCCTTCTTCAATGCCATCGGCATCTCCGAGAACTACAGCACCAATGGTGTCTTCGTCGAGGTTCAAGGCGAGACCAACGGTTCCGTCTTCAAACTCGAGCAATTCGTTTACTGCGCAATCGGGAAGACCCGATACGCGGGCGATACCGTCGCCCACTTCTACAACACGACCGACGGTGCGAGCCTCGAGTGACGGCGTATAGCCCTCTAACCCCTTGGTGATTGCCGACGCGATGTCGCTTGCTGACAACGTGATGTCTGCCATGACTATTTCCCTTCTGACACTGGTAAGTGACGACGCCTAGAGGCGGCTCTTCACTTGATCGAGGCGAGTACGGACACTTCCGTCGATAACAGAGTCGCCAACAGTGGCAACAACGCCACCAAGCACGCTCGGATCGACAACGACTTTCAAGTTCACCTTTTTGCCTGTGGCCTTTTCAAGGGCCGCAGCCAAACGGCTCTCTTGCTCTGGCGTGAGTGCAACTGCTGTACGCACCTCGGCGAGATCTTTGTTTTGCGCACTTGATGCGCGCTTCACCACTTTGTCGACAATGGCGGGCAAGTCGCGACCACGACCGGCGCCAATAACCAAGCCAACAAGTTGTGTTGTGGTGTTGGTAGCAGTGCCACCAATAAGTGCTTCCACTACAGCCTGGCGGCGTGCAGCAGGTATGGATTCGTCGGTGAGCGTTGAGCGCAAAGTTTCGCTTTGCTCAAGTGCGCGCGCCAAACGGAACAATTCGTTTTCAACAACAGCCAAGTTGCCTTCGGCTTCTGCTATTTCAACGAGTGCGCGGGCATAACCCTCGATACGTGATTCGCTCATCGTGCTGCCCCTACTGAGTTAATGAAGTTCTCAATGAGTTCTTGCTGTGCTGAAGCGTTCAACGACGCACTCACTGTACGCTGTGCAGCTGCCGAGGCAAGAAGTGAAATTTCGCCGCGAAGTTCATCGCTTGAACGTGATCGTGCTGCTGCGATTTCTGCATCGCCACGAGCTTCAAGTTCTGCAACTTCTGCGGTAATGCGTGCACGACCTTCGGTGAGCATTGTTGCTGCTTGTTGGTCGGCTTCTGCAACGAGACGATTGCGCTCACCAGCGATATCGCCAATAGCTGCGCGAATGTTGCTGGCTTCTTGTGTTGCGCTAGACAACGCATTTGTTGCGCCATCGAGTTCCTTTTGAATGCGCTCAGTACGAGCGTTCAAAGCCTTCTTCGCTGCTGGCAAACCAAACTTGTAAATTGCCACGAAAATAATGAGCGATGAAATTCCACCGTAAATAATTTCTGCGGTTTCTGGCAAGAGCCAGTGGTGCGTCTGCGAAGGATCTTCGCTAGCAATGAGATGAATGAGTCTCATGATCGGCTCCCTGCATTTTGCATTGCTTCTGAAACTGCTTGTGAGACCACGCCGGCATCGGCAGTTTTGCCAAGTGCAAGCGATGCAAGAGTTGAAGTAACCGAGGTGACAGCGGCACTGACTTGTGCCTGTGCTGCTGCGCGCTCTGCGTTTGCTGCAGCTTCTGCTTCAGCTTTCTTTGCTGCAATACGAGCATTGGCTTCAGCAATTGCGCGTTGACGCTCTTGGTCGAGTGTTTGACGTGCTGCATCGATGCGCTGTGATGCTTCTGCACGAACACCAACAAGTGCTGAGTCGTACTTGGCGACTTCTGCTCGGGCATCGGCCTTTGCAGCATCGGCGCCATCGTGGTTGCTGCGGATGCTTTCGTAGCGTGAGTCCATTCCTTTGCGCAAGCGTGGGAAGAGGAAGTACCTCATGAGAATAAGGAAGATGAGGAATGGACCAAAGGTCCACATCAATTCCTTACCTTCTGGTGCAATAGGGTTCGGACCCGCGTCGACCACTTCAACAGTGCCTGTTTCAGCAGTAAGAGCACGTGATTCAGCGGCAACAGGGACTTCCGCAGAATCCTCTATAGGCACATCGTCAGACGTCGGCTCTGCCGACATCGTCATCAACTCTTCATTTTCCGCCGAGACGACGACTTCGGTGGGTGTGGTTGAGTCTGTATCGACCAACCTCACCGACACGGCCGCCTCACCCGAGCGGGTGACTATTGCAGTCAACATGTGATCTCCTGAACCTGCGCTTTAGCAGGAAGATAGATGGACAACTCTCAAATTCGCTTTAGGCGAACTTGAGAAGAATGAATACAACGAATCCGATAAGTGCAAGAGCTTCGGTAAATGCGATACCCAAGAACATTGTGGTACGAACCATGCCGGCAGCTTCTGGCTGACGTGCCATTGCTTCGACTGCTTTACCCACGATGTAACCGATACCAATACCAGGTCCGATTGCAGCGAGACCGTAAGCAAAACCAGCTGACGCTGCTGCTGCTTCGTTCTTTGCTGCTGCTGGATCTGCTGCTGCTTCTGCTGCTTTCACAACAATTTTCGCTAATGCTTCCATTTCTTATTTCTCCTCGTTACTTATGAAGATTGGGTATTCAGAATTTTTAATATTGCTTAGTGTTCAGGGTGTACTGCCCCACCGATATATACCGCGGTGAGGATAGTGAAGATGTAGGCCTGCAAAAACGCTACCAACACTTCAAAACCAGTTAAGAAAATCAACATTCCCATGGGCAAAACACCAAAGGGAATAAGGATTTTATCTTTTGCTTGGAAAAGCGATTCAGTGAGAAGTGCGAAAGTCACGAGCAAAATGTGACCAGCGAGCATGTTGGCGAAAAGTCGCACGGCAAGTGAGAACGGGCGCACGATGATTGCCGAGATGAACTCGATGGGCGTTACAAGAATGTAAAGAGCTTTGGGAACTCCGGGTGGGAACAACACCGACTTGAAGTAGCCACCAAAACCTTGGTGCTTAATTCCGGCACCGTTGTAAACAACCCACACCATAAGTGCGAGTGCTGCAGGCAACGCCATACGTGCTGTTGCTGGCATCTGCAAGAACGGAATGATTCCGGGAACGTTGCAGAGATAAATGAATGTGAAGAGCGACAAGAGGAATGGTGTCCAGCCAAGGCCATCGCGACCCATGGTCTGCATAACTACACCGTTTTCAATGAACTCCACTGTGCTTTCCGCAACGTTGCGAATGCCGCGAGGTGCAGTTTGTGCGCTTTGACGTCCAGCCAACAAAAACACCACGGTGCCGATGACTGCCGCAAGAACTGCGATGAGTGAAATTTTATTGAAAGACTCAAAGAGATCTTTCCAGCGAAGGATCTCGTTAATCGGCGGGAACTCAAGAGCGATCACGTGCGATTCCGTTTCGTATTAGTTCGAGGACAGGGATAAGAACAAAAAGAGTTGATAAAAATCGACTTCGCTCAATTTAGTAGAAAGAAGGCGCGGAGAACGAATTTCACAATGAGGTGCTTGCCTCACCGCCTGAACTTGGCTTCAGACCCGGGTAGGCCAACGAGGCCGACACATGCCGAAGTTCCCAAAAGAGAAGACCAAGGTGCGTCACAATAATGGTGCATCCGAGTGCCGGAAGCGAAATCCACGACATATCTCGCACAAGCACTACTGCCGCAAAAATGATGCCCAAACGGATGAGGTAGCCAAAAAGTACTGCTCCCATCATGAGTGCCAACGAAATACGCGCAGTTGTCGAGATGAGAGCCGCTGCCAAAGCGAAGTTGACCATCACAAGCGCACAACCAAATGCACTTGATACTGCCCCATCGGCTCCCCAAACGAAGCCGGCAATGAGAACGAGAACGGGTGCAGCAACGAGCCCCCGCAACAACATATGCCGAGTAACGGCAACTTCAGGAGCACCACCAGAGAGCTGTGAGGTAAAAAGTGAGCTGGGCTCGTTCATTATTCGCCCTCAGCTGCCCGAGGTTGCACCCGACGAGTTTCTGCCCGCTCAGCTTCCATACGTTTCATTTGAATGTCGTAGCCAAACCACATTTTGATGAAATTGCCCACGCAAGAAAACACCGTCATCACAATCATGAAAAGCGGAGTGGTTCCAACGAAGTAGTCGATGGCAAAACCAATGAGAAAAAAGACTAAGACGCCAAAAGCCATTTCTGCGCCGTGACCCAGCCCACCAGCGCTATTTTCCACCGCACGAGGGTTGCCCGCAATGCGGCGCACAATTTTGGGGTCGGGAAGAAGTCTCACAGCATGGCCTTTTGGGTTTGTTTCAAACTACGGGAACTCATCGCGAATCGCCAATTTCTTGTTGTATTGGCTCCCCGTGTTCATCTTGCGATGCAGAATCATCACGCGATTTACGTCGCACACTCGGGTGCAACACGGTGTACAGACTCAAGGCCACAGCAGCCACACCGAAGGGTGCAATGCTTCCGCCCGAGGTTGAAATGACCGGATACAGTGCCATTCCCGACAACAACACCGTCCAGAGCCACAAAATGAGCACACTGCGACGTTGCCCGTGACCCAAGTTCATGAGTCGATGATGGAGGTGGCCCTTGTCCGCTGTTGCAAAACTTTGACGCTTGTAGGCACGACGCACAATGGCGAACAACACGTCGAATATGGGAACACCCAAAATAAGTAACGGAATAAAGAGTGGCGCCAAGAAGAAATAGGTCTGGCTATTGAAGTCTTGCGTCGCTGGGTCTGCCCTACCCCCTACCACGCTTGTAGAGATGGCGAGCATGAGACCGAGCAGCAACGCTCCGCTGTCGCCCATGAAAATTTTTGCTGGGTTGAAATTGTGAGGGAGAAATCCGATGCATGCGCCAAACGTGACAGCAGCAACGAGCGGGCCGATGTTGGGTTCGGCAAGTAAACCTAAATCGCCAAGATGACGGCTATACAAAAAGAACGCCCCAGAAGCAATTGCAACAATTCCCGTTGCCAAACCATCTAAACCATCGATGAGGTTGATGGCTTCGGTCATTACTAACAACCACAAAATGGTGACGAGTGGTATCCAGTCATTCGACAAAACAAACACATCAAAATACGGAATACGGAAATAAAACATGGTGACGCCAGCTGACACCAAAACCATGCCAACAACTGCGGTACCTGCAACTTTAGCTGGTGCACTAATTTCGCGAATGTCGTCGATGAACCCAATTGCGCAAATTGCAATAGCTCCAATAGCCACACCGAGCATTTCAGAACTGCCATCAAAAAGTGGACTAAACCTATCCATCTGCCACGCCAAAAGCAATGCAGTGATAATGCCCACGAGTAAAGCAACACCACCAATATCGGGCGTTGGTGTGGTGTGCACTTTGCGTGGGTCTGGTTGAGCCATCCAGTTCTTGATGCGTGCCAAGCCCATGACGAAAGGGGTCACAGCAAAAGTGACAATGGCTGCACATGCAGCAACAATGAGATAGCCGTTGATGTCACTCATGTGGTTCTAGATTAGACCGCTGAACCACTACTTCTACAGTGTCTGAGCTTCCTTTAGTAAACGGGGAACTTTGCGCAGAGTTCCGCAACGTCGCTACGCACTTTTGCCAAAGCTGCAGTGTCGGTGCGGTTCCGTAAGGCCGTGGCAATGAGTTCAGCAATACGCACCATTTCTGGCTCTTTCATGCCTTGCGTGGTTACTGACGGCGTGCCAACGCGTACGCCCGAGGTGACAAATGGGCTACGCGGGTCATTGGGAATGGTGTTTTTGTTCAGTGTGATGCCTGCCGAGTCGAGCACCAACTGTGCTTCTTTACCCGTGAGTTCTGCATCGAATGGAGTGAGGTCGACAACCATCATGTGCACGTCGGTGCCACCCGACACCAAACGAAAACCTTGTTGTACAAGTGCCAGAGCAAGAGCACTGGCATTTTTTACAATTTGCTCGGCATACAGACGAAAAGAGGGGTGCAGCGCTTCGCCAAATGCCACGGCTTTTGCGGCAATGGCATGCTCTAGAGGCCCGCCTTGGCTACCAGGAAAAATTGCTTTATCAATTTTCTGTGCATGTTCGGCCTTGCACAAAATGCAACCACCGCGCGGACCACGCAATGTTTTGTGCGTGGTGAAAGTAACAACATCGGCGTATGGCACTGGGTTCGGGTGTGCACCACCAGCGACCAACCCTGCGAGGTGCGCAATGTCGAACATCAAAAGTGCGCCTACTTCGTCGGCAATTTTTTTAAATGGTTCTGGTTCAAGGCGACGCGTGTAAGAAGTGGTACCAGCAACAATGAGTTTCGGGCGATGCTGCAACGCAAGTGCACGCACTTCTTCCATGTCGATGCGCTCGTCGCCGGGTGACACTTTGTAGGAAACAAAGTTGTAAAAGATGCCACTGGCGTTCACCGGAGAGCCATGAGTGAGGTGACCGCCGTGGTCAAGACTGAGACCAAGAACGGTGTCTCCATGATTCAGAAGAGCTAAATAAACGGCCATATTCGCACTGGCCCCTGAGTGTGGCTGCACATTTGCGTGGTCGGCACCAAAGAGTTTTTTGATGCGCTCAATTGCAATGCTCTCAATGTCGTCGACAATGGCATTACCGCCGTAGTAGCGCTTGCCTGGGTAGCCCTCACTGTACTTGTTGGTGAGTACCGAGCCTGTTGCCCGCATGACTGCGGGAGAGGTGAAGTTTTCACTCGCAATGAGCTGCAGGCCAGTCACTTGGCGTTTGCTCTCATTCTCAATAAGTGAGAAAACCACATCTTCACTTTCGAGTTCTGATGGCCAATTTTTAGGGGTGCTCATTTTTGTGCTCCGAAATTTTTTGCTTCTTCACGTTCGATGTCGCCAAGTTGTGCAACGCGGCGTTCGTGACGACCACCTTCAAATGGGGTGGCAAGAAATGTTTGCACGATTTCCTCTGCGAGTCCTATTCCTACGACACGTGCGCCAATAGAAAGTACGTTGGCGTTGTTGTGTTCACGTGCCATGCGTGCTGTATAGAGGCAGTTGCACAAAGCAGCACGCACACCCATGACCTTGTTTGCTGCAAGCTGCTCGCCTTGGCCACTGCCCCCCAGCACGATGCCAAGTTCTGCTTTACCATCGCGCACTGCACGACCCACGGCGGCACAAATGGGTGGGTAATCGCAACTCTCCGTGGAATGTGTACCAAGGTCATCGACTGTGTGCCCAGCAGTACGGAGAAATGCGATGAGGTGTTGCTTCAGGGAATAACCGGCATGGTCGGCCCCAATGGCAATGTGGAATGCGACAGTCATCTTCTGATCATAGGGTTTGCAGGCCTCGGAACGCCTAACCTGCAGCTATGACTCTTTCTCCAAAGACTCCAATTCTCGTTGGTTCAGGCCAGTCGCTACAACGCCCAAATGACCCACGCACCGCATCGTTCGACACTGCTGCCGACCCCGTTGCACTCATGGTGGAAGCAATTCGCCTTGCCACAGCCGATGCCGGTTTAACTTCTCTTCCTGCTCTCGACGCTTTGCGCGTGGTGGGTTTACTCAGCTGGAGATACGGCAACCCCGCCTGGCTCATTGCGCAAGATCTCGGCGTGAGCTCGCGCGAATACGCACTGAGCGCAATGGGTGGTAATACCCCACAGTCTTTGGTGAATACAGCTGCCACAGAAATTCAAAACGGCCAAGCCGACATCATCGTGCTCACCGGTGGCGAATCAACACGCACCAAGGCACGTGCGAAAAAAGCAGACAACCAACTCACATGGCGCAAAACTGGCGCCGACGTGCCAGCTCCAACTGTAGTTGGCGAAGACCTCGTGATGGTAAGTGAATACGAAATTCAGCGCAAAATTTTAATGCCGGTACAGGTTTACCCCATGTTTGAAACTGCAATTCGTGCACGTGCCGGACGCAGTGTTCAAGATCATCAAAAACATATTTCCGAGTTGTGGTCACGCTTCAGCAACGTTGCAGCGAAGAACCTCAATGCCTGGTCGCAAAATGCAGTGAGTGCCGAAGATATTCGTACTGCAAGCCCAAGCAACCGCATGATTGGCTTCCCGTATCCGAAGTTCATGAACTCGAACAACGATGTTGATATGGGTGCAGCACTCATTATGTGTTCAGTTGAAAAAGCTGAAGCACTTGGCATTCCTCGTGATCGTTGGATTTTTATTCACTCTGGCACCGACTGCCACGAGCACCAGTACATCTCTGAGCGCTGGACCTTTGCTGAAACTCCAGCTATTGAACTGGGTGGAAAACTTGCATTGCAAAATGCAGGTGTTGGTATTGACGACATCGGCATTATCGACCTCTACTCGTGTTTCCCTGCAGCCGTACAACTTGGCGCACAATCACTTGGCCTCAATATCAATGCGCAACTCACACGTACAGGTGGCTTGCCTTTTGCAGGTGGCCCATGGAACAACTACGTCATGCATGCAATTGCAACTGTGATGAACGATCTGCGTAATGCACCAAACGAACTTGGACTTGTGTGGGCAAACGGTGGCTACACCACGAAACATGCCTTTGGCATTTACGGCACACAACCACCAAAAGAGAGTTTCAAACACGCTTACCCACAAGATCAAATTGATGCCATGCCTCGGCGCACAGTTGCCAAGGCTGCCGAAGCAGTGGGGCCCGCAACGCTCGAGGCATATTCGGTGATGCACGACCGCGACGGCAAGCCCGCCATGGTGCACGCCGCCTGCCTACTGGCCGACGGTCGTCGTGCATGGGGTGAAAGTACCGACAGCACCCTTGGTGGCGCCATGTGCACCGAAGAGTTTGTCGGACGCGCAGTAGAACTCGACGCTGCTGGTGTTGTACACATCAAATAGGAGCGAAAAACACACTTGTGACCCAGAACGACACCTTTCCTCGGCAATACGCTCGTACACAACGCCTCTCACTTGGCGAGCCTCGCAGTTTCACTTTGTCTCCGTGCTCACAGAGACTCGTTTTTGCTCGCACGGAATCGAGCAGCAACTCGGTCAACATGCTTTGGGTGCTCAACACGCAATCGGGTGAAGAAAAATGTGTTTTCAACCCACTGGCTGTTGTTGAGAACAAAGGTGACATCACCGCAGAAGAGTTACGCCGACGCGAGCGGGCTC
>CAMBPP010000046.1 GCA_945869715.1 Bifidobacterium breve | reverse complement strand
GCTGTCGCTACTTTCTTTGCTGGCACTGGTGGTTTCTTTTCTGCTTTCACCGATGCTTTTACTTTGGTCTCTTTCGCAGCAATTTTCACAGCTTCAGGAACCCCAAGTTCAACGCTGCGGCGTGCTGGTGTGTACCCGGCTACGACGAGTGCCAATGTGTCGCCAATGTGAATGGCTTCTCGTGCACTCCGTGGCGCAGGGTTGCCCAAAAGACGCAAGGGAACATAGCCCTTGATATCGCCTACTTTCACATACGCTCCGTGCGCGCTGTAGCTGTCGACAACGCCTTTCACTTTGCTCCCTACCGGCTGTTTCTCGACGAAGGCAAGGAACGGTAAGACTTCATTCACTGAACCAGAGTCACGCTTTTCAGGAACTACTTTTTCCGGTGATCGCGGAGCCATACGTGCACCCGGAGGTGGGGTCTTCGGTGTGGGCATCGGGCCGCTCGCTTCGCGACTCGCCTTTTTCGCAGGACGCGCATCTTCACTGGTGCGCTTTTGTGCCTGCACACCACGCGTTGCTTTTTTGCTTGTTGGTCCACGCACGGGTGAGCGAGCAACAAATACCCAGCCCACATGCGGAACGGGTTTGCCACCCATGAGTCGACCTTCGTCGAAGAGCCACGTGTGCTCGCCGTGGAATTCCTGATAGCTGTCATTGGAAATGATGGATGCCTTCACTTTGTCGGCAATTGCCAATACAAATGCATCTCCTCGACCAATGGCCCCAGCAGGTGGGGTCACGAGCTCATTGTTGTTCACGGCATCATCGAAGTCGGCAACTTCTTTCTTGTCGATGCGATGACCAAAACTGGCATCGACAACCACCGTAATTTTTGAGGTGGGATGCTCGTCCATGAACGCCAAGACTGCTTCATTGAGTTGTTTCAAGCTCGGAGCACTACGGCCCTCGGTGGCGATGTTGGACCCGTCGACCACCACGTGGTGGGGACTGCGTGAATGAGGCATAAGTTGTAGTCAAGCACCCCTTGGCTCTCTCTTCGTGGATCATTGCTCGTAGCATTGGTGATTGTGACTACTTCCTCATTTCGCGCCGTTTTCTGGGACTTCGGAGGGGTCATCTTGTCGAGCCCTTTCGATGCTTTTTTGCAATATGAGGCCAAAAAGGGACTTCCTCAGGGCTTTTTACGCAAAGTGAATGCCACCAACCCCGATACCAATGCTTGGGCGCTCCTCGAGCGAAATGAGGTCTCTCCGCGCGACTTCAACGAGCACTTTATGGCCGAAAGTACCGCCCTTGGCCACCCGGTACCCGGTTCCGACGTCTTGCAGCTCTTAGCGGGTGAAATTCGCCCTGCAATGGTGCAGGCTCTCGACACAGTGAAAGCAGCCGGGTATCGCATGGCGTGCCTCACCAACAATGTGGTGGGTGGCGACGGCGCATCGCAAGAGCGACGCGAAGCTATTGCAGCCGTCATGTCTCGCTTTGATGCCGTTGTTGAAAGCAGCAAAGTGGGCTGCCGCAAACCTGAAACACGATTTTATGAAATCGCCTGCGAGACCTTGCAGGTATCGCCACATGAATGCGTCTTTCTCGATGACCTGGGCGTGAACTTAAAGCCTGCTGCCGCCATGGGTATGCACACCATCAAGGTCATTAACCCCGACGATGCACTTGTTGCTCTTGGTACTGCCTTACAACTGTCGTTGTAACTGAAATTTATTTCCAGGAGTCGAGTGCGCCGTCCATGAGGTCGGCAAGTTCTTGTTGGTGAATGGCCATGGAACCCGTTGCAGGGCTACCCGACTCAACACGAGCAACATGACGCAGGTCGTAGCCACGTTCTTTGAGGCGCCAAATGCGATGCTCAACGAAGTGCCATGGACCCATGTTTTCAGGCTCCTCTTGTAGCCAGACCAGCTCTTCGGCGTTCGGGTATTTTTCAATTTCTGCAACAAGTTGATCGAGTGGGAACGGGTACAACTGTTCAACACGTACCACTGCAACAGGCGCACTGCGCTTGGTGCGCTCCGACATTGCATCCCAAGCAACTTTGCCGCTGCAAATAACAACACGCTTCACTGTTTCAGCGACAGGAGCAGCAACGTCGCTCAACACTTCTTCAAAAGAACCCTGCGTGAAGTCTTCAATTTTTGAACGACTTTCTTTCATTCGCAACGGCTGTTTCGGTGTGAAAATAACAAGCGGCTTCCGCATCTCGCGACGCACTTGACGGCGCAACAAATGGAAATACTGCGCAGCCGTGGTGGCGTTGCACACTTGAATGTTGTCTTCGGCACAAGCCTGCAAGAAGCGTTCAATGCGAGCAGATGAATGTTCGGGGCCTTGACCCTCGTAGCCATGTGGCAACAACATCACCAGACCGTTTTGCTGGCCCCACTTATCTTCAGCTGCCACGATGTACTGGTCAATAACAATTTGAGCACCGTTGACGAAGTCGCCGAATTGAGCTTCCCACGCCACCAACGCTTCGTGGTTGGCGTGTGCGTACCCATATTCGAATCCGAGTGCACCGTATTCAGATAACAGTGAGTCGTAGACCCAGAAGTTGGCATTTGCCGTTGCCAGGTCGGCGAGAGGTACCCAGTTGCGCTCGTTTTCATAATCAATGAGTGCGGCATGTCGTTGGCTGAATGTTCCACGACGCGTGTCTTCTCCGGACAGGCGCACACTTGTGCCTTCAAGTAGCAATGAGCCAATTGCAAATGCTTCACCAACAGCCCACTCCACATCGCCTTCTTCACGAAAGGTCTTTTCACGCAGTTCAAACTGCTTTGCAAGCTTGGGGTGCGGGGTGAACCCTTCGGGGTATTGAGTGAGTTTTGCGAAAATGGTTTCAATAACAGAACGATCGACACCCGTGTTGACATGAGGAACCACACCAACCGGAAGCGGCGGCTTCGCTGCCTTAATTGGTACGGGAGCATGTGCGCGCGTTTCGTCGAGCGCCGACTGCAGCTTGCTCTGATAGTCGAGAAGGTATTGCTCGGCTTGTTCCAAAGTAATGTCACCACGCTTCACAAGCGTTTCCACATACATTTTGCGCGAACTGCGATGTTCTGCAATGGCCTTGTACATCAGTGGTTGTGTGTAACTCGGGTCATCACCTTCGTTGTGACCCAAGCGGCGGTATCCAACGAGGTCAATGACTACGTCTTTATGAAACTTTTGGCGATAGTCGTAGGCAAGTTTTGCCACACGCACACACGCTTCAGGGTCGTCACCATTGACATGGAAAATAGGTGCTTGTACCGTTTTGGCAACGTCACTTGAATACACCGAAGAATGCGAGAACTGTGGCGCGGTGGTAAAGCCAATTTGGTTATTAATGATGAGGTGAATGGTTCCACCCACGCGGTAGCCGCTGAGGTCGCTCATTGCCAAACATTCGGCAACAAGACCTTGGCCTGCAAACGCCGCATCACCGTGAATGAGTAAAGGTAAAACACTAAATGCGAGTGGCGGGTTAATGCCATCTTGTGCAGCACGCACCATTCCCATCACGATGGGGTCAACAGTTTCCAAATGACTGGGGTTAGCGGCTAGCTCAACTTTAATTGAATCGCCTTCACCAGAGGTGAATGTGCCATGAGCGCCAAGGTGATATTTTACGTCGCCGGAACCCTGAACGGAATCGGGCTTCACATGCCCTTCGAACTCTTTGAAGATTTGGTCGTAGCTCTTCCCCACTACGTTGGCCAGCACATTCAAACGACCACGGTGAGACATACCAATAACAGCGCCTGCGAGATGCTCTGCGGCAGCTGCCGACAAAATAGTGTCGATAACAGGAATAGCAGTTTCACAGCCGTCAAGACCAAAGCGCTTTGTGCCCACATACTTTGTGGCCAAGAACTTTTCAAATGCCTCTGCAGCATTGAGACGCTCCATGATGCGGTTTTTCTGCGACAACGATGGATTGAAAGTGACACCCTCTAAGCGATCTTGGAACCAGCGGTGTTCTTCAGTGTTTCGGATGTGCATGTACTCAACACCAATGGTGCCACAATACGTTTCGCGTAACACCGACAACAGGTCGCCGAGTTCCTGGCGCTCTACGCCACCAACACCACCGGTGAGAAACGAACGCTCGAGATCCCAAATGGTGAGCCCGTAAGTTGATGGGTCGAGTTCTGCAGGAAGTACTGGCTCTTTCCAGCGCAAGGGGTCGAGGTCGGCCATGAGATGCCCACGCACGCGATGGACGCGAATAAGGTTTGCCACCTGCATTTGCTTGTGCAACATTTGCTCTTCGGTGTCAGATGCGTTGTTATCGGTACGCCACTGTTCTGCCTTGTAAGGAACACCGAGGCTTTTAAAAATATCGTCATAGAAAGCGTGCTGCCCCATGAGAAGTTCATGCAAACGCTTTAAAAACATTCCGCTTTCAGCACCTTGAATGATGCGATGGTCGTATGTGCTTGTAACTGTCACGACTTTCGAAACGCCCAACTTCGACAAAGCACGCTCATCACTACCCTGAAATTCAGCGGGATAATCGATAGAGCCCACACCAACAATGACACCCTGCCCTGGCATGAGGCGAGGAACTGATAGAACAGTGCCAATGGTGCCGGGGTTCGTGAGAGTAATGGTGGCACCTTGGAAATCGGTGACGGCAAGTTTGTTGGTTTTTACCTTACGTACGAGCTCTTCATAGGAGTTGAGAAAGTCGGCAAAACCGAGCCCACCCGTGTTACGCAATACAGGCACAACAAGCGTGCGCGAGCCATCAGATTTTGCCACGTCAACGGCTAGTCCCATGTTCACTTCTGGGTTACGAATAATGTGCGGCGCCCCCGCTTCATCGGTGGCAAAACTGTTGTTCATTGCAGGAACCGCATCAGCAATAGCGCGCACGACGGCATAGCCAATGATGTGCGTGAAACTTACTTTGCCCATTCCGCCACGGCTCATGTATGAGTTGATGGCGCGGCGGTTTACTTCTAAAAGTCGAGCAGGAACATTGCGAAAGCTTGTTGCTGTAGGAACAGTCAAACTGCGTTCCATGTTGGCAACAATGGCGGCACCCGAACCACGAATAGGTTCTGGAGGTGTTGCCGATGTTGGCGCCGTGACAGCAGGTTTGGCAACAGGTGCACTTTCTGCTGAAGGAGCGTTTTGAGTAACACCTGGCACTGCGCCGGCGTGACCTGGCACATAGTCAGCGAAAAATTCGCGCCATGTATCGGACACCGCTGTTGGGTCAATACGGAACTGTTCATACATTTCGTCAACAAGCCATGAGTTTGGGCCAAAGACGTCTTGCGGAGAGGAGGGATTGCTATTCGGCATCACTTCAGATCGTACTCTTCACCCCTCGTCACGACCGTCTTCAAAAGCAGGGCTGTGCAGAAAGTCGCTTTTCATGCACCCCTGTGGACATCACCAAGATTCCACTTGTAGAGTTCACTCATGACCCATCGCCTCTCATTACGCACCTTTTTTGCTGCTCTTGTCGCTATTTTCGCCTTGTCGGCCTGTGGTGGCGGCACCTCTGCCCCAGCCCAGACCATTCCGAGCGACGCCGGGATCATTGTGAAGAACGTCAAATCCATCCGCTTTGATGCAAGTGAATACTCAGCCCCCGCAGGCGATATAAAAGTTGTAACGGTCAATGAGGACACTGTTCGCCATACATTGCTCGTCGTGAAAGACGGCGTCAAAGTTCCGAACTTCAAACTTGTCGTCGCTGAAGAAGGGGCAGTTGACGTTGGCGTCATCAATTTGGCTGCCGGTAGCTACACCGTTATTTGCGACGTACCTGGCCACCAAAATATGAAAGCCACCCTTACCGTTAGCTAACGGGTACTGCGCGCAACGCCACTGGTATTGCGCTCATCACAGGAATGCCCGTAATGGGGTCGTAACCACTTTGCAAGTCGATGAGTGCACCGGTTGTAGAGCCCACTATCGACAAATCGTTTGGCGTATCGGGCAACCCTCCCCAGGCATGTGCGAGTGACACCATGCCGCGGCGCACATCATCGGCAGATTTCACCACTGCTTTAATGGAACCTTTAGGCGAAGCAACTTCAATAGTGTCGCCATCGGCAATACCAAGTTCAGCAAGGTCTAAAGAGTTCACGTGCGCGAAGTTGGTGCCTTCGCGTGAGCGCAGTTTTTCTACTTCACGACCTGAAGAGTTGAACACGCTCTTCAAACGCCGTGTGGTCATACGGAACGTGTGCACCTCAGGGTCGAAACCGTGAATTACTGCACCAGACGATGACTCAAGAAATACGTCGTTCATCTCTTCAGCAATTCCTGCAGGAACCATTTCTAACCGCGCCTGGCTTGTTGGGTCTGCTGGCTGAACTGTGGTGATGTATTCAGGGAAAAGATGCCCACCCACATGTTTGCGCAATTCCATTAGTGGCAACTTTGCATTGGCATAAATGAGGTCGAGCACATCGTCACCTGTGAGTTGCATACCTGGCGTAATATTTCCACCTGGCATCTTGATAGTGACACCTAGTCGCCCTGCAACCTCGGTGTACACCTGCCACTCTTGACGAATATCGCCACGCATTTCCAAAACAGCAGGCGTGTAATGCTGATACGGCTGATCGAACCAACGGTCGATAGTTGTAGGAACATCGGGCCGTTCCAAACTCAACGTGCTCGCAATGACGTAATGGGCAAGTTGCGCAGACGGCGACGCGTGTACATCCATGAGTACATGCAGGTCGAGTGCGCGGAGCGCTTCCACTGTGGTGCGCTGGTCTGGCCACGACACCACAGGGTTTCCACCCAAGGTGAACAGCGCACGAATTTGCCCTTCGCCTTCTAACAAAATTTCTTCGGCAAGCGTTGAAGTGGCTGCTTGTCCGCGCTGCATATAAATGTCGCGCATCCGCGACTTTGAGCCCTTAGTGAGCATCTCTGGCTTTGGCGGAATAACACCTGCTCGTATTTGCCCAGGAGGGGTCATGAGACCACCTGGGTTGTACATCGTTTCGCCTTCACGGTTGTAGCGACCACACAACGTGTTCAATGCCAGCACTAAATGCTCGGTGAGCGATGAGTGCGGTGCCATGTCGGGCCCGGTGCCGGTAGTAACTGCCCCGCGCGGGCCTTCTGCAAACTTTTGAGCAGCAGTAACAATGAGTGCTTGTTCCACGCCTGCACGCTGGCTGACATAGTCGAGTGTGAATGGGTCGACCGCAATGCGCAGTTCATCGAGGCCGTTTACATACCGACCACAGAAATCTTTGTCGTACGCATCGGTCGCAAGAATTTGACGAATGATGCCAGCAAGCAAAGTGGGGTCTTCGCCCGCACGCACTGGCAAATACAAATCGGCGTAGTGCGCCACTTCCGTCAAACGAGGGTCAATAACAATGAGATACAGACCACGTTCTTTTGCCTGACGCAAACGTACGAGCGGGTTGAACCCAGGAATACCACCTGGGTAACCAAATGTGCTCACCAATGTGTTGCACCCAATGACCATGGCAACGTCGGCGGTTTCAAAACCTTGTACACCTGCAGCCCATGCTCCATGACGTAACGGCGCAATTGCCTTGCCTGGTTGGTCGATAGATGAAGAAGTGTAAAAACTCTCTGAGCCAATTGCATTGTGGAATGCCGCAGCAATGGGAAGGCCGGTTGCATTTTGATACGCAGCAGTTCCGCAATACGTGGCAATAGAACGTGGCCCGTACTTTTCCAAAATGCCTGCCACCTTGTCGGCAATTTCGTCGAAAGCAATGTTGGTATCGATGGGGTTCAGCACATCGCCAGAGCGTTTTAAACTGGCACGCAATCGACCAGGGTGCTCATGTTGGCCACCCAAGTTGCGACCTTTCACACACGTGTAGCCCTCGTACATGGGGTCGTCTTGCACACCATGAACACCAAGCACTGCGTTGCTTACGGTGTCAACATCAACGTCGATGGCACAACCTGCGTGACAGAACCGGCAAAAAGTACGTCGTGTTTCAATGCTCATGTTTCCCCCTTGGCAATTTCACTGCGTGAGTAAACTCTAGGCGATTTCGTCTCACTTGTTTTCCTCTAGATCCATGCCCAAAACAACGTCTTCATAGCAGGGGGAAATAAACAAAAAACCCCCGGCGACAGCCGAGGGTTTTTTGACTAGAGCGAGAAGTGAATTAGCCGAGAAGAATTTCCGACAAGATCCACAATCCGAGCAACAGCACGCCACCGGTGATGAGGGCATTTTTGTGACTTTCATATGGCCAGAGCAACTTGTTTGTTGCTGCCGTACCGCCAAGAAGACCAAGTGCATTGATTTGCAATATGGCTGTGATGGCAATCGCGATGATGAAAAATGTCCATGCATTGCCACTGGTAGCACCCGCAAATGCACCGTTGTAGAAGTGCGCTGCACCCACCATGAAGAACAACATCGAGAACGAAAAGATAAAGTTCTGACGTGAAGCAAGAAGTGCCTTGCGGCCAGCTGCGGGAGCCGCAGGATTCGCTTCGCCACCAGCAAGCACATTTGCTGCGTTAGCAAGAACAATTTTTTGGTTCTTCCAAATAATCATCCATACGTTGGCGGCCATGAGAATGGCGATTACCATTCCAATGCTAATTGCTGAGTCGTGACCAACTCCTTGACCTGAAGTATCGGTCATGAAGTCTTTGAAGTAGTTCTTCACCAGACCGGTAATAAGTATGCCGGTGACCAAAGTGGCAATAGCTGCCCAACGGAACCACCACAAAGCGCGACGTGCCACTTTGTCGATAGCGATGTTGCGAGCCTTGCCCTCATCGCCAAATGCAGCAAAGGCTGGCACCTGAACGAGGTTGAAGTAATAGAGCAAACCGATCCAGCAAATGCCGGCCACGGTGTGCAGGTAGCGGAAGCCAAAGTTTCCGAGGTAGTCGCGAGTCAGCAACTCCATTTTGTATGCCCCTTTGTGTCGTTCAGAAAATCTGAAAAAGATAACACTTGAAACGTACCACCCTTCAATGCCGAAGGCGGGTAACGTAAGGGCGCCATGGCACATGAATTCATATACACCTGCTACAAACTGGCCCGGTTTTACCCACCAGACCGCACCATTTTGGAAAATATCTCCCTGTCCTTCTACCCTGGCGCCAAAATTGGCGTCATTGGCTCAAACGGCAGCGGTAAATCCAGCCTTTTGCGCATCATGGCGGGCATGGATGACGAGTACACCGGCGAAGCTCGCCTGACCCCAGGCTTCAGCGTTGGCATGCTCGAACAAGAACCCCGGCTTGACCCCACCAAAGATGTCTTGGGCAACGTCATGGACGGCGTTGCCCCCATTCGCGACATGCTCACCCGCTACGACGAGGTCATGGCCATGTGGGCCGACCCCGATGCCGACTACGAAAAAGTTGGCGCACTGCAGGCCGACCTTGAAAACAAAATTGCCGCTGCCGACGCATGGAGCCTTGATCGCAATGTAGAAATTGCAATGGACGCTTTGCGCTGCCCGGCGAACGACGCCGACGTCACCACACTCTCTGGTGGTGAAGCACGCCGCGTTGCGTTATGTCGACTTTTGCTCAGCCATCCCGACTTGTTGTTGCTCGATGAGCCCACCAACCACCTCGACGCCGAGAGCGTGTTGTGGCTTGAACGCTTCCTTCAGGAGTATTCGGGCACTGTTGTCGCAATTACCCACGACCGTTACTTCCTCGACAATGTGGCGAAATGGATTTTGGAACTCGACCGCGGTCGTGGCTTCCCCTTCGAGGGCAACTACTCAAGTTGGCTAGAACAAAAACAACAGCGCCTCATGCAAGAAGACAAATCAAACGAAGCTCGTGCTCGTTCACTTCAACGCGAACTTGAATGGGTCAAGATGTCTCCAAAGGCACGCCAAGCCAAGGGTAAAGCACGTTTGTCTGCATACGAAAAGTTGCACGCCGAAGCACAAGCTGTTGAAAGCGGACCCGACCGCATGGAAATTCCTATTCCTTCAGGGCCTCGCCTCGGCGACACCGTCATTGAAGTGAAAAACCTGTCGAAAGGTTTTGGCGATCGTTTGCTCATTGACGATTTGTCTTTCACCTTGCCACCAGCTGGCATCGTTGGCATCGTTGGCCCGAACGGCGCAGGTAAAACCACTCTTTTTCGCATGCTTGCAGGTTTAGAGTCACCCGATACTGGCTCTGTCACTGTTG
>CAMBPP010000045.1 GCA_945869715.1 Bifidobacterium breve | reverse complement strand
TCATCTGCGCGATGCGCTGGCCTACTTGCGTCGTGCGCAAAGGCGTGTTCACCTTCGGGGTAAAACGCAACGGTCGCACCAGTTTGTCGTAACGCATCTACATCGTGTGCTGGCGTGTAGTGATCTTTCCCGCCAATAATTGCTAAAACGCTTTCCGCATTTCCCGCCTGCAAATACTGCAGTGGTTCGCCTTGCAGCGCACTACGCCATCCCTCTGGCAGCGAGATCATTCCGTAAAAACTTGCAATACGCGCAAACCGATTACTGCGAGCCGACTTAAAGCAGTACATGCCACCCATACAAAAACCCATCAGCACAGTGACTGGGGTATCGAGCAGGTCGGCTGCCTCATGAAGGTCGCGTAAGTGCTTTTCGTCATCAATATCTTTGACAGCAGCGAAACGCGGTTCAACGTCGGCGCCAAGATTTTTCCCTGGGAAAGGCTCCACGGCCGCAACCGCCATGCCCCACTCGGTGGCCCAGTGCGATACCAAATTGTCGTAAAGCGGCCGCAAGCCAAAAATATCGGGGGTCACCACAAGCCCAATGCGAGGCGAGCCACTGGGGCGGGCAATTTCTACGTCAGTTCCGGAAGGCAAAATATGTCGCACGCACTCATTGTGTCAGAGTGAGACTTGCGGTGAGACCTTTGAGGGGAACCCAGGTGATGCACGTGGCGCATGGTGCCGTATGCAAACAACACAGAGCACCATCACACCCACAGAACCATTTAATAAATACGAATACGTACCCCTCGTTCGTGCCGATTTCACCACGCCCTCGGTGAAAATCATTGTCGATGAGTGGAATGCCATCGCGCGGCGACCCTCTTGTATTGCCCATGCCAATGCATGGGGTCTCCCCGGTGAACCTGTAACCCACCTCGACCAGATGCTGGTGCGCATGGGCTTTGATCGCCCATCTCACTGCGATGAATCCGACCAATATTTGGCACAGGTGGTTCGCCTCGCTCGTACCGACGAGCTCGCTGCTCGACTTGCGGTTCAACGCGTGGTTCCGCCCATTCTTGCCATTGCCAAACGCCGCGGTCGCATTCACCCCGGTGGAGTGGAAGAGGCGCTCAATGCAGTCATGGCCCAGGTGTGGTTGGTTGTTCGCACCTACCCCAGCGACAACCGACCACGCAAGATTGCCGCCAACATTGTGCGCGATGTGGAGTACAAAGAATTCGTTGTGCCACAACGTAAAAGGCAAACAACTGTGGAGCACTTTGACCCCGACGTCGTCGATGGCTTTTTGCGCGATATGACACGTGAGCCGAACAGCATCTTTTCCGGATACGACGGGAGCAATGACGCCATCACTGAACTTGAATCTCGCAATATGACCCCCGAGCGACTCGCTCTTTTAAGACTGGTTGCGGCCGGATACACGAGCAAAGAGATTGGAATTATTTTACGAATTCGTGCCCGCACTGTTCGTTGGCAACGCGCCGAAGCACTCAGCTTTGCTCGGTCGGCTCTATCGACTGAAAACTTTAAAGCGATTCGCATTTACGAGGAAAAAGAACGCCAACGCCTCAGCGGTGGCGCAACTTCACTCGCCGCAAACGCAAGCTGTTCATCACCACGAAAACACTTGAACATGCCATAGCTAGGCCTGCCCACATGGGGTTCAGTTTTCCACTTGCTGCCAAGGGTATTGCAGCAGCGTTATATGCAAAGGCCCAAAAAACGTTGGCACCAATTGTGCGCAACGTTGCGCGCGATAACGCAATGGCGTCGGCAACTAAACGAAGGTCGCCACTCACAATTGTGAGATCGCTTGCTTGCATCGCAACGTCTGTGCCTGTGCCCATTGCAATACCAACATCAGCTTGCGCAAGTGCGGCCGCATCGTTCACGCCATCGCCCACCATCGCTACGGCATATCCACGATCTTGCAGTTCTCGAATCACCGCCACTTTTTCATCGGGCAAAACACCACCACGCACGTGATAATCGTCGGCTTCAATGCCCACTTGTAATGCAATAGCCATTGCCGTTGCCTGGTTATCACCCGTTAACAGAACTGGCGCTAAGCCCATGGCGCGCAAAGTTGCAATTGCTTCCTTACTCGTTGATTTTGGTTGATCGGCAACAACACAAACAGCGCGAGCAGAGCCACCCCAAGCGGCAATTACTGCAGTATTTCCTTCCGCCCGCGCGTCGGCTAATGCGGTACGCAATGGACCCGGAATAAGAATAAGTTCCTTTTGCAACAAGCGCTCGTGGCCCACAATGACACTGACGCCATCAACAACGCCGCGTGCACCCATGCCAGTTAACGAAACAAACTCCTGAACATCGGGAAGTGTTCCGAATTCCTTTTGAGCGGCAATAGCAATAGCGCGAGCAATGGGGTGCTCGCTAGCTAGTTCAAGTGCACCAATAATACGTAGTGCATCGCCGCGTTCAATACCTTCGGCACACACCACGTTGCGCAACTGCATGACGCCAGTGGTAACAGTGCCGGTCTTGTCGAACACCACAGTGTCAATGCGGCGAGTGCTTTGCAGAACGTCGACACCTTTAATAACAATGCCCAGTTGTGCCCCGCGGCCACTACCCACCATGAGTGCGGTAGGTGTAGCAAGCCCCAGCGCACAAGGGCAAGCGATAATAAGAACCGCAACAGCGGCTGTGAATGATTTTGTTGCATCGCCATCTGCAACAAACCATGCAATCAACGTCACCAAAGAAATGAGCAATACAACCGGAACAAAAATGCTGCTCACCTTGTCGGCAAGTTTTTGCACTGGTGCTTTTGTTGCCTGTGCCTCACGTACCAGTTTCGCCATGTGAGCAAAGGTGGTGTCGGCCCCAACACGTGAAACGCGCACCTTCAAGCGACCCGTCAAGTTGATAGTTGCACCAGTAACAGCATCGCCCGTCACAACATCGACAGGCACACTTTCGCCCGTGAGCATTGACATATCAATGCTTGAATCACCCTCAATAACTACACCATCGGTGGCAATTTTTTCGCCAGGTCGCACCACAATGATGTCGTTCACTTGCAAATTTTTGGCATCCACTTCACGCTCAACGCCATTTTCCAAAACAACTGCGGTGTGTGCACCTAGTGCCAACAACGCCCGCAATGCATTACCTGCACTACGTTTTGCGCGCGCTTCCAAATAGCGACCCGCAAGAATGAAGACCGTTACGGTGGCGGCCACTTCAAAATACACGTGGTATGAACCATGGCTCATTCCCGACATGCCCGCCATTGAGCCATAGCTACTTGCTGCATCACCCCAAATCAACGCCCACAACGACCACGCCACTGCAGCAACTACCCCAATGGAAATAAGTGTGTCCATGGTGGTTGCGCGATGTCGCAAGTTCATTACTGCAGCTCTATGAAATGGCCATGCCCCCCAAGTGACAACTGGAGCTGAGAATACGAGTGCCCACCACTGCCAGTTCTGAAACTGCATTGACTCAAACATGGAAAAGAAAAAAATTGGCGCAGTGAGCACTGCACATGTAACAAGCCGGTTACGCAAAGCCATGAGGCTCTCTGCAAACTCTTCCTCGGTTGCACCCACCGGTGCATCGGCCTCGCGCAGCGCTGCCCTATAGCCCGCTTCTTCCACTGCTTGAATGAGTTCATTGGTTTGTATACCAAATCGAGTACGCACAGTTGCGGTTTCTGTTGCGTAGTTCACTGAGGCATCAACACCATCAATTTTGTTTAATTGATCTTGAATACGCGCTGCACATGCCCCACAGGTCATACCGCTCACGGCAAATTCAATGGTGAGTGGAAGTTCTTCAAGAGTGCTCATGAATTTTCTTTCGCCTGTGCAGGAAACTCCGGATGCCTTTTTTCCAAAAACGCCGCAATGCCTTCTTGCGCATCGCCGGTCACCGCAGCTGCAGCCATCATTCCTACCGCGTACGTATAGGCATCGCTCTCGCCCATTTGTACTTGTTTGTAAAAGGCAGCTTTTCCTAGGCCCTTTGAGTGCGCCGAGCCACGCGTCGCACGTTGTAATAAATCAAGTGTTGCTGCTTCTAGCTCGCTTGCTGGCACCACGGCATTCACAAACCCCCACTGCAATGCAGTTGCTGCATCTATGGCATCGCCCGTCAGCGCCATTTCCAGCGCACGCTTGCGACCAATATTGCGCGACACCGCAACAAGGGGCGTATGACAAAACAAGCCACCCTTGCCACCAGGAATAGCAAAAGAAGAAGTGTCGGCCGCAACAGCCAAATCGCATGTTGCTACCAGTTGGCACCCAGCTGCCGTTGCCAGCGCATGCACGCGCGCCACCACCACCTGTGGAATGGACTGAATGGTCTGCATCATTTTGGTGCAGGTATCGAACACTTCATATGTGGTTGCGTAGTTAGCGCCAAACATGTCGCCAAAATTATGACCCGCAGAAAAAATGGGGCCTCGGGCAGCAAGGATGACCCCGGTGGCATCGCTCTTCCCCACCGTGGCAAAAGCCTTCGTGAGTTCTTTCAGCACCGGCAGCGACAGCGCATTGCGTTTTTCTGGCTGATTCAGCGTGAGGGTCACCACATCGCCCGTGCGCTCTACTTCCACCAGTTCCGCCATGACCCTATTCTGCCTTGGAAAAAGTACCTTACGGATGGCATATATTGATAAGGCATGACTACCGCCACATCAGCCACGTTGAGCGCCCATTTGGCGCAGTTCCCCGATGTCTTAGAACAACTCACCGCCGCCCACGAAGCCGCATGGGTCACCGTCGACCCACACATTTTGGAACTGTGTCGCCTGCGTATTGCCAGCATGCTTGGGGCACAAGCCGAACTTTCCATCAACACACCGCAAGCTGCACTTGCCGCCGAAAAGCGCAGTGCACTTTCGCAATGGCCACTGTCGCCGCTTTTTACAGACGCAGAAAAAGCCTGCCTTGCATTCACCGAAGAATTCGTTATTGACGTAGCAAGCCTGCAAGAAACCACCGCCCTACGTGTGGGTGAACTCTTAGGACAACAAGAACTCGCCGACTTCGTGAGCGCTCTCTTGGTAGTTGAACAACGCATCCGCATTTCCCTGGCCTGGCAAACTTTGTTTGGAGAAGATCAATGAACACTCGCATCGCACGCATCGCACCAAAAACTTACGCAGCAGTTCCATTGCGCACTCCACTCGGCGACTGGCAAGCAGCGGTAGTACGCATGACAGCGCTCGACCCCATCACTACAGAGCTCGTGCGGCTGCGTTGCGCGCGCTACCACGACTGTAAAACTTGACTATCTGTTCGTTTGGCAGTTGCCAAACAAGATGGTCTGAACGAATCCACCATTGCAGAAGTAGATCACTACGAAACAAGCACTCTGTCTGAACGTCACAAAGCCGCTCTGCGCTACGCCGATGCACTGATGACCCAACCTGGTGGTATTACCCCGCAGCAAAAAGCAGATCTTCTCTTGCATTTCACGCGCGACCAAATTATTGAACTCACCGTCGATGTGATGAAATGGAATTACCAAAAAGTTCCCGTTTCTCTTGGCACCGATGTTGAGGTACAAGAGGGCGAACTCACACCACTTATCTTCGACGCACAAGGAAACTGGGTTAAACCAACATGAAAGCCGTTCTCGTTGTACTAACGAACCCTGCAAGCACAGAAGCAGAGGCTGCCTACAACGACTGGTACACCAATATTCATGTGCCCGATGTACTTGCTGTGCCTGGCTACGTATCGGCCACGCGCTACAAAGCATTTGACGGCTGGCAAGTGTTCGATCAGAAATATCTCACGTTGTATGAACTTGATGTTCGCAGCATTGAACATCTGCAAGAAATTTCCGACGAGCACATGCGCCGCATTGCCGACGATGAAATGCGACGCTCACCTAACAACGTCATGGACCGTGCCACCATGCGTGCGCTGTACTACGTTGAAGAAGCCCCACGCCACGTTGGCCCAAATACACAATTACGCGTACCTAACTCAGTATTCATGGCGTACTCCAGCCCAACTACCCCAGAGCTAGAAAATGACTTTCATCTCTGGTACGAAGAAACACATCTCCCCGAAATTCTTTCCTTACCAGGCTTTCTTGCTGCACAGCGTTTTGCCGCAACCAACATCAACATGGTGAAACAGCCTTGGGTCTGCGAACATCAATTTCTCGCAATATACGAACACAGCGCAAGCGACCTCGATAGCTATAACGCTTCATTCGCGCACATCATCAGTGGAATTAAGTCGGGTGACATTCACATGTCAGATGTCATTACCTCAAATAACCCTGCGCCCGCTTACGCGCGCATCAGCGAGCAAATTACTTAGCCTTAGTCGGCTCTGCTTTTTTCTTCTTCTCAGCTTCAGCTTTCATCTGCGCAATCTTTTCACGCAAAGCTTCCTGCTTATTCAAAGACCTCTTCGATGCCTCTGCATTTTCTCGTTCGTGCCACTTCATTGGGGCTCCCTTTGGCGCTATGCCACTTCGTAAAGCCCCGTATGGGCATGAAAAACCGGCTTGGAGTGTTGAAGGGTTGGAACAACGCACACAAGCCGGCGTAAAAAGCCTACGGGCTTCTTTCTCAAATGCCCACGCAGGAGTGCCATGATGAAGAGATGAAGGCTGTTCTCCTTGTTCTCACCCAAGACCCTGCTATTCAACCGCTCCCCATGGCTACGGAATCTGCCGTGTACAGGGCATTCGATGGCTGGAACCCTTTCCCCGAAACACACCTTCTCGTGCAGTCTTGGGAAGTCAACGGTGCCGCTGACCTCGACCCCATCGCTCAGCAACATCACTACGCCGATACCCGCTCAATGTTTTATCTGCCCATCGAGCCCGAGCTCGCCAGCAACGCAAACCCCGCCACAACACCACGCGGAGTTTTCGTTACTTACAACCAACCGCTCACCCCAGCCGATGCTGACGAATACCACCGCTGGTACAGCCAACAACATTTACCCGACGTGCTTGCATGCCCTGGTTTTATTCGCGCTCAACGCTTTCGCATCACCAATGTTTCGCTCTCCACCACACCATGGCTTACTTCACTGGAGTGCATGAATATTTACGAACACTCGTGCGAAACAGTGGAGGAATACAACGATGCATTTGCACATGTGCGCGCAGGTATTGCTTCGGGGGAAATTGGCATGACAGCAACGCTCACTCCTGGCGCACCAACAAGTGCTTACGGCCACAGGAAATAGCCAAATAAAAGTGCGCCCTCTGGGGCTCGAACCCAGGACCTGCGGATTAAAAGTCCGTTGCTCTACCAACTGAGCTAAAGGCGCAGAACGATTGGAATTCTGAGCAAACTCCACTCGGAACGCCGAAAAGATCCGTTCTTATGTTAGTTCCCCCGTACCCGAAAACGCCCATTGCTTAACCAAGGACACAGATTTTTGGCCGCTTCGGCGAGATTTTCCCCAATATGTGATGCACGTAGAAAAAATCTGAGCCCATTACGATTGAATCATGGCGCCAGTACCACGGAAAAAGTCTCCACCCGTTACCGCCTCAAAAAAGCCACGCCTCAGTCAGGCCGAGGCCACTATGCGTATGTTGAGTACCACCACCCAACTGTTGCTTCAATACGCACCTGGCGAGGTCACCGTTGCAAAAATCTGCGACGCATCGGGTGTTCACACCGATTATGTGGCTCGCTACTTCGGGTCTCGAGAGGAGCTCTTGAGCCAAGCGATAGAAGCGGCATTTCTTGGTGTCTTTCTTCAAACCAGTGGCGACGATACGACGAGGCTCAATGTCGTTCTCGAAGGCAACGTTGACGTGATGCAGTTATCGCAAGCACGAGTGCGAACAATTGCGTACTTGTTGGGTTGTGGTGTGAGCCCTGAGCGATTCCAATCGAGTCAGAAATTAGTTCTTGAATCGGTCTTTTCGCAGTCCCTGAATCCCAACGTCAACGACCGCACGAGGATGAACCTCATTCTTGCGGGAACATTGCTCATTCAAGCCTTGGGCACATTTGCCGAGGTGAACGACATGACTGAGTTGCAAAAGCAAGATCTCCTCTCCTACATCGGATACATGAGCCTGTCCGGCGAAACGGTTCAGGCTGCTTTGGAGTGGGAAAAACCTAAAGCCAAGAAAAAGAAATAACTAGTTATTGCGTGATGCGCTCATTGCACCACTTCCACAGTGCCGCACGAGCTTCAGGAGTATCCGACTTGCGAGTGCGAGACAAGCGATGAGTCGTTCGACTAGCACGATCACACCAGAACTTGCCTGAATCAATTTTTTCGCTGCAAGATGCCAGCCAGCAGATGGTGTCGGCTCCTTGTTCAGAACTACGCAAGAGCGGCTTCATGACACGTCGAAAAGCCGGAAGCGACTCTTGTACTCCTGGAGTATCTGCCCAGCCCGGATGCATTGCCGCAAATGAAACTAGTGGTTCGCGAATAGCCCACATCTCATTGAGAGTGACCTGAATACGTTTAGCAATGGCGTACTGGCGTGTGCCGTCGTATTGCGCAGGCAACATCTCTGGAGATTGATTGAGTGCAGCATTTGTCAATGTGGCTCCATACATGCCACCCGACGACACCGTGATCACTCGCCCTGAAGAAGACCTCAGTAATGGAAGAAGATCTGTTGTCATCTGATGTGGCCCTAAAACTTGGGTGGCAATTGTTGCTTCATAACCCTGCGGCGACACTTCACGAGTCTTTAAAAGCGCACCTGCATTGTGAATCAATGCGTGAAGGGTTGTCGTGGATTTAAGTATGAGCTGAGAAGCTTGACGCACGGCCTCAAGATCACCCATGTCGGCTACGACAATCTGAAAATTCTGAGTTTCCGAGCCTCGAACAAGTTCGCTCTTCGTGCGTTCAAGTTTCTCTGCTGATCGACCAACAAGAATTAAATCTGCACCCATCGCTGCTAGTTGATGTGCTGCGGCACTTCCCAACCCCGACGTTGGCCCAGTGATGACAACTGTTTTCCCTGCCAACGCATTGTGGTCAAGTGGGTCAAATTGTCCAGCTCGCACGAGGTAACCAATTCGTGAAAAACCCGGAACAACTAGGGTGTCTAATGCATCGTCAAGAATCTTCGGTAAAGCCATAACCGCACGGTACAGCGTCTAGTAATTCTGTGCTCACACGTGATCTAGTGTCGTGCTATGGAGTTTCCTACAACTACTGCCGAAGCCGTCTCGCTCATCACACCCACGGTGTGTGACACCTACGCACGTGACGGCATCGTCATTTTGCGCCAGGCACTTCACCCGGAATGGCTGCTGCTCCTCCAACTCGGGCTCGACCGGGTGATGGGTGACTCCGGACAGAAAAAGCACCTGTTCTATGACGGCACTGACCAAGAGTTCATTGAACTCGTGCGCACCACCGAGGTGTCACCAGAGTTGCAACGTTTCATGTACGACTCGCCTCTTGCCGACATGATGGCAGTGCTATTTAAATCGCCCGATATTTGGTTGTATTCCGATGAGTGGTTTGTGAAAGGACCAAACGGTGGTCGCACACCTTGGCACCAAGACCTTCCCTATTGGCCCATGGAAGGAAGCAAAATTGCTTCTGCATGGATCAGCCTCGACACCTTGCCTGCGAGTGAATGTTTGGAATACGTGCGCGGCACTCATCACGGTACGCGTTACGACGGCTTTAACCCGCGGCGCGTGAGTGAAGACCCAACGCTTCCGTATTTTGGAAGCGAGTATCCGCCACTGCCCAACATTGAAGCCGACCGCGATGCATGGGACATTGTCTCGTGGGACATCACACCTGGCGACATTATTCTTGCTCACCCTGGAGTGCTACATGGCGGTGGCCCCACTGGGCCCAACAGCAGTCGTCGCGCAATCACCATTCGCATGTACGGCGACGACATTGTTTATGCACCGCGGCCACCAGGCAAGCCAACAGTTCCGCTTACTCCTGGGCTATCGCTTCAACTGAAATATGGTGACCCGCTGCGTAGCCCGTGGTACCCGCGTTTGCGCCCGGTACCACCATGGCAGCAGGCTCAATAGAGAAGTGCTAGTTACCCAAAAAGATGGTGCAATATTGCGCCTTCAGATACCTCGTCCCAACGGTCGAGGTTCACTTGGCTCTGATTCATTTCGGCCATCACGCGACCCAAAATTTGACCATTGATCCAATAGGCAGTTGCCAGTGGATCTACATCTTTGC
>CAMBPP010000044.1 GCA_945869715.1 Bifidobacterium breve | reverse complement strand
GTTTCCTGGGCCACCAAGCGTGCGAATTGGAGCGACCACGTGACCCTGAGCGGTGACAGCGGGGCTCAGGCTGGCGCGGCCGCCACCCTTGATGCCCTCAACATCATCTAACCCCCAAGTGCCCCCACCCTTAAGTGTTCTCGGCGCCGTACGTACCGTTTTTCGCGACATGACGCGCCGAAAAACTGAAGTTCCCCGATACAGTTTTCCTCGCCCTACGGGGACGTAGCTCAGTTGGCTAGAGCACCTGCTTTGCAAGCAGGGGGTCGTGGGTTCGATTCCCATCGTCTCCACCACTGTGAGTGCTACCGCGGTTCTTCTTATCTCCTGCCCCGACACGTCGGGGATCGTGGCCGATGTTGCGAGCTGGGTGGCCCACAATGGTGGAAACATTGTTCACGCCGAACAACACACCGACACACATGACGGAGTTTTTTTCCAGCGCGTCGAGTTCACACATTCTGGCGAACAATCACTCGATCAGCTGAGCGCAGCGTTCACGCCCATTGCCACCAAGTTCAGTATGAACTTTTCTTTGCGTGCCTTGCCATGGAATCCACGCACTGCAATTTTGGTCTCCAAAACAGTGCACTGCTTGTCGGACCTGCTGACGCGTTCGCGTTACGGCGACCTTGGCCTCGATGTTGCCGCAGTTATCTCCAACCACAACGACAGCCGTGAACTTGTTGAAGCTTTCGGGTACCGCTACGAACACATTCCTGTTGAAGAAGGAAAACGCGCCGAACAAGAGCAAACAGTGAGCAATTTGCTCACATCACTCAATGTAGAACTTGTGGTCTTGGCGCGTTACATGTTGGTGTTGCCACCATGGTTTGCCCAGCAGTGGAAGGGCAAGATGATCAACATTCATCATTCCTTCTTGCCAGCTTTTATTGGCGCAAACCCATATCGCCAAGCGCACGACCGTGGTGTGAAAATTATTGGCGCTACTGCGCACTATGTAACCGACGATCTTGACGAAGGCCCCATTTTGGAACAAGACGTTACGCGTGTTACGCACCGTGACGATGTTGCCGAACTCACACGCCGTGGCCGCGATTTAGAAACAGTGGTTTTGGCACGCGCCGTGCGTGCGCATGTTGAACACCGCGTGCTCATTTGGGGCAACCGTTCGGTTGTGTTTAACTAAACGCCATGCGTTACGTAGGCATTTATAACGCCGACGGCACAATTCTTGGAGAATTGCGTTACGTGGTGGGCAAGTTGCGCGGAACAACGTCGTGTTCGCTATGCGATATCACGCATGGCAAAGTGCGACCACGTAAAGATTTCTTCGCCGCATGTGCTGAAGCCGCAATTGAAATTGAGTTGCTGCATCGCAATGAAGCGACAAGTGATCAACTTGCCGCTGCTGGGGTTTTGCCTGCACTCATTGTTGAAGTTGAGGGAGCCTGGCAATGCGTGCTCACCGCAAGTGATTTAGAAGGGTGTGCCGGCAGCCCGGCCCAGCTTATTTCTCGGCTGCAGGCGTAGTTGGGCTAGGCGTAAGACTACGCAACAGCCGTGATAGCAGCGCTTCCCAATCTTTTTGCTCTGGGGCATATTTTCCATACACATTGGTGAGCACGAGACCGAGGGGAAGTACCTCAAGCAAAAAAGACAATGCTTTTTCATCAATTGATTCATCGAGAAGGCCTGCTGTTTTTGCTTTGCGAATGGTGGCCACAATGTTGCTTGCCAGCTCTTCTTGAGCAGCGGTGAGGCGTTCTTTTAACTCGGGGTCATGACGGGCAGCAACGAGTGCCTCAATGCGGTCGAGGCGGTACTCAGTGCGCTCAGGATGATATGGGTCAGAAAAGTCACCAATGATGGTACGCATTACATTTTCGCCCCTGGCCTGCACAACGATTCCGTCGAGTATCACCGAGTCAGCAGAGATACGCGCAAGAAATTGAAATTCGCGCACGGCGGTAATGAGAGCTTTGCGATCTTTGAAGTAGTGATAGAGCAAACCCACGGCAACACCGGCACGTTCAGCTACTTCGGTAACGCGTAACGCATTTTCGCCAGATTCAGTGATGATGTCTTTCGCCGCTTTCAAAATTGCCTGCGCTGCATCGGGCATGGCTTTAAGCGATTCTTGGCTGACACTCACTGTGACACCTTACGTCAACAGCACAAGAACCGTCCACAGCACGAAAGGTTCTAGAGTTGAGACGTGGCACATGTTGTGGTGGTGGGTGGTTCATTGGCGGGTTTGCGAGCAGTGGAAACACTGCGCACCGATGGCTACAACGGCGATATCACTGTGGTGAACGCTGAAGATACAGCACCATATGACCGACCGCCATTATCGAAAAAATTCTTGAGTGGTGAATGGGAAGTGGATCGCATTCAATTGCGAAAACCCAGTGATATTGATGCGCTCAATGCCCAGTGGTTAAACAGCACACAGGCCACTGCAGTCAACATTGCTGCTCGCGAACTCACTTTAAATACGTCATCAGTGCTGTACTACGACGCCTGCATTATTGCAACAGGCGGTGTTGCGCGCGAGTTACCACAACAACCACGAGCACAGGGCATCCATCAGTTACGGACCCTGCACGACGCACAAGCTCTACGTGAAGAACTTCAACCTGGCAAAAAACTGGTGGTCATTGGCGCTGGTTTTATTGGGTTAGAAGCAGCAGCAACCGCAGTTGCACGTGGTTGCACTGTCACGGTTCTTGAAGGTTTACCCGCGCCACTCATTCGCGGGCTCGGTGAAAAGATGGGTATAGCTGCAACAGCAATTCATGCAACGCAGGGCGTAGCTATTCGTTGCAATGTTCGCGTGCAAGGCATTGAAACACATGCAGGCAGCGTTACTGGCGTGCGTATTTCCGATGGCACCGGCGAGAGCGTGGTAGCAGCCGACGTAGTGCTGGTGGGTATTGGTGTTGCGCCTGCGGCGCAGTGGCTTGAAGGAAGCGGCCTGACCGTGAACGACGGCGTGGTGTGCGATGCACATTTACAAGCAGCGTCAGGCGTATTTGCTGCAGGCGATGTAGCGCGTTGGGTAAATGGTTTGTATAGCGACCTTGAACCCACAATGCGTGTAGAGCACTGGACTACTGCCGCCGAACAAGGCGCACACGCAGCACGTAATGCATTGGCGCACATCAACAATACACCACTTGTGCCGTATAGCGCGGTTCCTTTTTTCTGGAGCGATCAATTTACTTCGCGTATTCAGTTTCTGGGTCGTTCGACCGATGCAGAAGAAGTTCGTGTGGTGGCTGGCAGCGTTGATGAAGGAAAATTTGCCGCTGCGTATATGCGCGCAGGCCGCCTTGTTGGCGTGCTTGGTGTATCAATGCCAAAAGTAGTGATGCCATCACGCAAGTTGCTTGAAGTTCACACCTCGTGGGAAGCAGCGCTCGAGCACTATGCAGGACTCGCATCGTGACAACCGAACCCATAACGGCCTTACAACTCTTCGGCGAAGCACGCCAGGTTGCCTATGTAGTGCCACGCGGAACATTTCATCAACACATTTCGCACTGGGCACATTCACTTGGTGTTGGCCCATGGCGCGTTGTGGAACGCCCCACTATTAGCAATTTCAGTCATCGGGGCACAGCCGGCACGCTTGAGTTTTCTTTTGCACTCGCGCACATGGGCACAATGCAAATAGAAATTATTGAACAACACAACGACACGCCATCTACCTATAACGAATTTCTAGAAGCAACGAATGGTCAAGGCGGCTTGCATCACATTGCATATTGGCCCGACGACATGAACACTGCCGAACAACAAGTGGCACAACTGGGCTGGTCACTTATTACTGCTGGCGAACTTGGTCCCACTGGCCGTTTTCGTTATTACGAAACTCCCGACACACAAGTGCGTGGCGCAACAGCACCAACAATGGAACTTGCTGAAGTAAACGGCAAAGTGCGCAACTATTTCCTCACAACGGTTGCAGAACTCAGTCGCACTTTTAACCCACTCAGCGACGAAGTGATCTTGCAGAAATAAAATGGCTGCTCCCGACACCGACCGTTTAGAAGTGTGGCGCGAGTTCCTTATTTCCTATGGTGCCCTCGAGCGCATGCTCACCCGCGCCTTGCAAGAAGAATGCAACTTGGCTCTCCCATGGTTCGAAGTGATGGAGGCGTTGCATGCCGCCGGCGGCCACATGCGCTTCATGGAACTCGCCGAAAAAGTGATGGTGCACCCCTCGTCGCTGTCGCGCCAGCTCGACAATATGGAAGACGCCGAACTGGTAGCCCGCGAGAAGCTGAATGAAGAAGACGGCCGGGCCGTGACGGTGACCCTTACCCAGATTGGCCGTGACGATTGGCGCACCGCCAGCGTGGTCTATTACCGCCTAGTGAAACGGGTTTTCACAAACCACCTCACAGAAACCGACGTCATTGCCATGCACCGTGTGTTCGGCAAGGTGCTTGAGGGCTAGGCTAACGAGGCTCACTTTGAGCAATTCGGGGAAAATTTAGTTGGAGGAATCATCGTGACAACCGCAGTAATTGTTGACGCAATTCGTACGCCACTCGGCAAGCGCAATGGCAAATTGCAAAACTGGCACCCAGTAGACCTGGCTGCTGAAACATTGAAAGCTCTCATCAGCCGCACCGGCATCGACCCAGCAGTTATTGACGACGTCATCATGGGTTGCGTCATGCAAGTAGGCGAGCAGGGTGTCAACATCGGCCGCAACGCAGTTCTTGCAGCTGGTTGGCCAGACAGCATTCCTGGCACCACCATCGACCGCCAGTGCGGTTCAAGCCAGCAAGCAGCACACTTCGCTGCACAAGGTGTTATTGCCGGTGCATACGACGTTGTTGTTGCTGCAGGTGTTGAAGTCATGTCACGCGTTCCAATGGGCTCGTCAATGGCCGAAGGAAAATTTGGTTTCCCATTCGGACCAGCAGTTGCTGCTCGTTACGAATCAGAAGGTGGCCTTGTTGGCCAAGGCATCTCGGCAGAACTCATTGCCGACAAGTGGGGCATTAGCCGCGACGACATGGACGCATTTGGTGTGCGCTCACAGGAATACGCCGCACGCGCAACCCGAGAAGGCCGTTTTCAGGCTGAAATCTTGCCAGTTCTTGGTGCCGACGGCGCCATGATGACCCAAGACGAAGGCTTGCGCGACACCACACGTGAATCACTTGGCAAGTTGAAGCCATCGTTCCGCCCCATAGAAGAAGGTGGCCGCGTTACTGCCGGTAACTCTTCACAAATCACCGACGGTTCGTCTGCAATTCTCATCATGAGCGAAGAAAAAGCAAAAGCACTTGGTCTCACACCACGCGCACGTTTTGTTGACTTCTCACTTGCTGGTGCAGACCCACGCTTCATGCTCACCGCACCAATTCCTGCAACACACAAAGTGTTGCAACGTGCCGGTATGAACATTGACCAAATGGACCTCATCGAAATCAACGAGGCATTTGCATCAGTTGTTCTTGCATGGGAAAAAGAACATCACCCAGACATGAACAAAGTGAACGTGAACGGTGGCGCTATCGCAATTGGTCACCCACTTGGTTGCTCGGGTGCACGCCTCATGACCACACTCTTGAACGAGCTTGAGCGCACCGGTGGTCGCTACGGCTTGCAGACCATGTGTGAAGGTGGCGGCATGGCAAACGCAACCATTATCGAGCGCCTCGGCTAAAGAAACACCTCAAATGCCCTCCTTTGGCGCCGTTATTTGGTTTGCCATTGGAGGGCTTTTGTTTGTCTTCATTTGGAAAGTCGGCCTGGCCATGTTGAAGAGCATGACCATGTCGACCCCTCCGCCCCTGCCTGCGGGCGAAATGCGCCGCATCAATGTGCGCTACCGCTGTGGCGTGTGTGGCGTGGAATTACGCATGGTGATGGCTCCCGATGAAGACCCACCACCGCCCAAGCATTGCTTGGAAGAAATGGAATTTGTCGCCCCCATTTTTGAGTAGGGCGCGAGAAGTTTTCCCCAACTTGTGGATAACCCTGTTGAGAATGACACGAATGTAACTCCACCTCTGTGAATAACATGGCTGTTGTTACGACTCGGTGGTTTCCCTTACCCCGTATGGGTTTTAGCGTCTCCCCAGAGTGTTCTCGGCGCCGTATGTACCGTTAATTGCTACACTGTTCGCCGAGAATTTACCTGCCGGTTCGGGGCTGTTTCTGAGGAAAACTCGCCTTTATCCACACAAAGTTGAGGTAATGAGCCCTATACGGGCCAAAACAGCCCGAACTATCGATATTTCGTGGCGGTGTACAAGCCACCAAGTACGCAAGCAAGGCCACCGAAGAGGTACCAGTTGCTGCGTCCGCCGGGTACTGCACCCAGGTAGTAACACAAAATAACGAGCGACCCAAGGCCCAGCAAAACGAACATCAAAATGGGCACCCACGGCGGGCTCACGTAATAGCTCTTCGGGGTGGGCGGCGTGTAGCGCGTACTGGCATCAGGCGTATTCACACCGTGCATGCTCTTCGGGTCGGCATGGTCGAGATGATGTGTTTGGTGCAAGCCACCAGGCTTAGTGCCCTTAGGAGTTACACGACCACCGGTTTTGCGTTTTGGAGGAGCCACGAGGAAAGAGTGTAGGCGCAAAATGCTGCGCTTATTGCTTCGGCTGGCTGGCAGGCTTAGGGCATGGCAAATTCTGGCGCCCCGGCCCGCGTGCTCGTCATCGACAACATCGACTCTTTCGTCTACAACCTCGTCCAATATGTGGGCGAACTCGGCGCCGAGCCCATTGTGCTGCGCAACAACGAAGTAACGGTGGAAGAGGCTCTCGCCCTTGCCCCCGATGGCGTTTTGCTCTCGCCTGGCCCTGGCCGCCCTGAAGACGCTGGCATTTTGTGCGCATCTATTTCCGCATTCGCCGGCAAGGTTCCCATTTTCGGCGTGTGTTTGGGACATCAAGCAATTGGCCACGTGTTCGGTGGAAACGTGGTGCGCGCCCCCGAACTACTGCACGGAAAAACTTCAATGGTGGAACATCACAACATCGGCGTGTTCACCGGCGTTCCATCACCCGTGCAAGCAACGCGCTATCACTCACTCATTGTGGAACGCGCAACCTTGCCTGCATGTTTAGAAGTGACTGCAGAAACTTCCGACGGCATGATTATGGGAATGCGTCATCGCGAATTCGATATTGAAGGTGTGCAGTTTCACCCTGAAAGCATTCTCACGAACAGCGGTCATCAAATGATCGTAAACTTTCTCACGCGCCTGTAGCGCGTTAATTACGGGGCAGAGGTTGCGGGAGCAGGTGCTGGCGCAACAGTGGTTGCCGCAGCAATAGCTTTACCCACAGTGAGTTTCACCACAGTTGCTGGGTCAACCATCGACTTGTATGGCACGCCTTGTGAAATGACTTTGCCATCGTTCAACGAACCAGCAGGCACATCCACATATGCAACTTCAACACCCAGACCACGAGTATTCAACGACACGCGGGCTTCACCTTCAGTGCGGCCTTCGACGTCGGGCACTTCTACTTGTTGTGGGCCACTTGAAACATAAATGGTAATTGCAGCGCCCGCTTCAATGGGCCCGCCAATTGCGGGGTCGGTGCGAACAACGCGACCCTTTGCTACATCAACACTCACTTCGTTTTGTACCGACACAATGAAGTTGTACGGGGTCGACTTCAACAACTGCGTTGCTGCATCGGCAGTTTGACCTTCAATGCTCGGCACCGTTACTTGCCCCGCACCACCCGACACCACAACTTTCACTGCAGAACCCGCAGGCACTTCAGCATTTGCACCAGGGTCTTGAGAAATAATTTGGTTCGCAGGAATAGTGGGGTCGTTGCGCACTTCAGAAACAGTGAGCTGTAAACCCTTCGACAACAACAACGCTGTTGCATCTTTCACCGACAAACCTTGAATGGATGGCACAGCAACAGGCGCTTTTTTCGGGTTATACGTAATAGTGACGTTGTCGCCTTTACGCATCACCACATCGGGCAATGGGTCTTGCCCGTACACCACATCGTCGCCCACGCCATCTTTAGCAACTGGGTTCGGTACAGGGTTGAGGCCAAGGTCGAGCAACACTTTGCTCGCATCAGACAACGTGAGGTTCACCACGTTCGGCAATTTCATATCGCTCGATGAGTTGCTACCCGTAAGCGAACTGAACAACGCGAATGCACCACCAAGTAATGCAATGACCGCAATGAACGCAGCAACGATGTACAAGCCAGCCTTACGCGGTGGTTCATCGTCGTACGGTGGAAGATACGTGCCGCCAGTTGCAGCGCCGCCACCAGTTGCGGGCATTACTTGCGTGCCACCAACACCTGCACCAACAATGGGCATAGCTTGCGTAGTTGCAGCATCACCAGTGGGGTAGTTCGCAGCGCCACCAGTTGGGGTTTGTGCCATGACCGTGGTGGCTCCAGCAACGCTGCCGCCCAATGCTTCAATAAGTGCACCCACATCGGCACCTTCGCGGAAACGACGCAGGTCGTCGCGCACCGCATCGGCACTTTGGTAACGCACAGAAGCATCTTTTGCTAAGCATTTCGCCACAATGGCTTCAAAGCTGCGTGGAATATCGAGAACAATTTGATTCAACGGCTGTGGGTAATCGTGCACTTGCTTATAAGCAACAGAAACAGCATTGTCACCAGTGAACGGGGGAGTACCCGCCACCATTTCGTACAACACAATGCCCAGCGAATACACATCGCTGCGCGGGTCGGGCTGACCACCTTGTGCTTGTTCTGGAGAAAAATAAGTTGCGGTGCCCATAACGGCACCCACTTGTGTGAGGTTCGACTCTTGTCGCGTATCGACCGCGCGCGCAATACCGAAGTCGGCAACTTTGACTGCACCATTGGCGCCAATGAGAATGTTGGCCGGCTTCACATCGCGGTGCACCACACCATTGCGATGTGCAAAAGACAACGCTGCGGCAACTTCGCTCGCAATGTCGCTGGCTTGGGCGCTCGAGAGTTGTTTCTCGGCACGCAAAATGTCGGCAAGCGTGCGACCCTCTACATATTCCATTGCCATGAAATAGGTATTGCCCACGCGGCCCCAGTCGTACACCGACACAATGTTGGGGTGGTTCAGGTTGGCGGCAGCTTGGGCCTCGCGGCGGAAGCGCTCAACGAAGGCAGGGTCGGTGGCAAATTCAGGAAAAAGTACTTTGACGGCAACGGGGCGGTCGAGCAAAATGTCGCGGGCCAAAAAGACGTCGGCCATTCCACCGCGCCCGACACGCTGTTGAATTTCATAGCGATCATTCACTATCGCTTTGTCGTTGCCAGTCATACGTCTCTAGAGGTTACCGACGTGTAACGAACCCCGAGGATTCATTGCGGAACTACCTTCAAAGCACGGTCGAGCAGCACTTTGGCCACGGGGCCAGCCAAGGTTCCGCCCGTTCCGGCGCTGATTTGGGCATTCACGCCCTTCAGCATCACCGCAACGGCCACCCGAGGGGCCTCGGCGGGGGCAAAAGCGGTGATCCAGGCGTGTGAACGTTGGGTTTCGCCTGGGGCATTGAGCTGGGCGGTGCCCGTTTTGGCAGCGGCCTGAATGCCACCAGCCAAGGCCAAACAGCACTTCGCCGTGCCCTCTTTTGCCACGCCCACCATAAAGGTGTTCAAAGTGGCCGCCGTGGCGGGGGAAACGGGTTGGCGCCACACTTCTGGTGAAGTGCTCGACAGCTCGGTGCCATTGTGCGCCAGGGTCTTAGCCACCACATAGGGCTTCATCATGGCCCCGCCGTTGGCCACCGTGGCCGCCACCATGGCCATATGTATAGGAACCATCTGCACGCTGCCCTGGCCAAAACCATGAATTGCCAAGAGGGCAAGTGAATCGGTGAAGTCGGCAACCTCGCCACCAAAAGTGCTGGCCGCCGCATTGGGCAAATCGATGGGCAGCTTTTCTCCGACGCCCCACTTCTTCACACCGTTCACCATTACTTCAGGGCCCATGTCGGCGCTCATGCGTGCAAAGGGAATATTGCAGCTGCGGCGAAACACTTCGAACATGTCGCCACCACAAGTTTTCTTGCCGTAGTTCTGAATTGGGTTCTTCGTGTTCGGTGGTGTCCACGAATTTTCATCGGGCCATTCACTCGCCGTACTAATGAAGCCCGCTTCTAAACCTGTTGCGGTGGTGAGCACTTTAAAAGTAGAACCGGGCATGTAGCGCTCTTGATACGCATTGGCGAGAAGTGGTTTACCCGGTGCATCGGCAAGTGC
>CAMBPP010000043.1 GCA_945869715.1 Bifidobacterium breve | reverse complement strand
CGGGTGTTGTGCGTAAAAAGAAATCTGTGGTGTGGGTGTGTGGTGTTGTGAAAAGCAAAAAACTGTGGTTCGCCACGTCACCACTACCACCTGCAGTGCTGCAAGCGTCTGTGGTGATGGCACCTGGTGTTGTTGAGCCGGCCCCTATTTTAGAGTCAACTGAGGTTGCGACTCCTTCACGACCGGTCGTGGCTGACAACAACGTGTTGGCAAACCCGACTATTGCTGATGAAGCACCTGTAACAACACCAGTGACAATCCAAACAATTCCGTCAGCACCGGTGACAATCGCAACAGTTCCCGAGACAACAACGCCAGCAATCTCTTTGACTTGTGCAGAAGGCGGATCCTGCAAGGTCGGCGATACGGGTCCTGGTGGTGGCACAGTTTTTTACATTGCCTCTTCTAGCTTTACCTCTGCTGCTCCGTGTGGCACTACATGCAAATATCTTGAGGTTGCCCCTAACACGTGGTCTGGCGACACCGCTGATCCACAGAAAACGTGGGCGGTCAGTGGGCACGAATCGTCTGATGTCACCTCAATTGCAAACGAGGGTTTGAACGACTTCAAGAACCCCTCGGGAATCGGTCTCGGCTATCAAAACTCACAAGCAATTATTATTAATAACGACAACACGGCAATGGCTGCAGGGGCGGCTCGTGCATATGCTGGTGGTTTACAGTCAGACTGGTATTTACCCACAATGGCAGAGCTCAATTTGCTTTGTCAGTGGGCAAGAAATGTTGTTCAAGACGTTACAACTGCGTGCAAGGGCGGAGAACTCAATACCGGAACAGGCGCCAATGGTGGTTTTTCTGGTCTCTATTGGAGTTCGTCTGAGTTCAGCGCGGAGGCCGCGGGGTTCCAGTACTTCAACCCGGGGGACCAGGGCTACTCCGGCAAGATGAACTGGTACATGGTGCGTCCGGTACGGGCTTTTGCTGCGACTTGCGCTGCAGGCGGAACCTGCAAGGTCGGCGATACGGGTCCTGGTGGCGGCACGGTTTTTTATGTTGCCTCTTCTAGTTTTCCCTCTGCTGCTCCGTGTGGCGCTACCTGCAAATATCTTGAGGTTGCCCCAAATACATGGAATGGTGGTACCGCTGATCCAAAGAAAAAGTGGGCGCTCACTGCGCACCAGTCGTCTGATATCTTCACAATTGCAAACGATGATCCGGCCTACAACAACGCCTCGGGAATAGGTCTTGGCTATCAAAACTCACAAGCAATTGTTAACCAAGGCAACGACACGACAACGGCTGCAGGGTTGGCTCGTGCATATGATGGCGGTAAAAAGCAGGACTGGTATTTACCCACGACGGCAGAGCTCAATTTGCTTTGTCAGTGGGCAAGAAATGTTGTTCAAAACGTTGCAACTAAGTGCAACCCAGCAGAATTCTATACTGGCACAGCCGTCAATGGTGGTTTCGCTTTCCAGTACTACTATTGGAGTTCTTCTGAGAACTTCCAGCAGATCGCGTGGAGTCAGAGTTTCAACAAAGGGACTCCGTGGAACATCGGCAAGAGCGCCGAACGCTACGTGCGTCCGGTACGGGCTTTTTAACTATTCGTCGACCTCACTGTTTGTTTTCCGACCAGGAATGCTTTGGCCATATGAGCCTGGCTGCCGAGCTCTTATAGGGGCCAATGTGCTTGTTGGCACATTTAGTACTAAATACTTGCATTAACCCCCTGCGCCCTCATAGTGTGATGAAACACGGTCACCCCATAGAGAAGGCGCTCACAATGTCACTCACCGAAATGAAAATGATTCACATTCCTGCTCCTGTAGTAGTGAAAGATTCCGAGCATTGGACCGAACTTGCTGCGTGCAAAGGCCGCACCCCTCTCTTTTTCCCCCCGAAGGCCGAACGCCCTCAAGCACGAGCTCGCCGTGAAGCTCGCGCCCGCCAGCTGTGCGATCAGTGCTCGGTTACTGCACAGTGTCGGCAATACGCACGAACCAACCATGAATACGGCTACTGGGCCGGTGAAAGCGAAGAAGACAGGCATCTTGCTGGTTTCACTGTTGCTGCGCCCATTGGCATTCGCGCCCGTATGCCACACAGCGCGTAATACGTTGCGCAGTGCGCTCATCGGCAAGAATAACGAGATGACGCCAGATCAACTTGTACGCCACTTCATTCAACTCATTGAGTCGAAAGATCTTGAAGGTGCCCTTGCTCTCATCGACGAGAAGTGCGAATACGACAACGTGCCGATGCGCAAAGTTTTTGGCCCAGAAGGTGTGCGTGAAACGCTTGCCCCCTTCATTGCTAGCTGCAGTGAAATCGATTGGGTCATTCATCATCAAACCTCATCTGGCGATGCCACTTCTGGCGTCGTCATGAATGAGCGCACCGACCGCTTCAAGATGGGCGATCGTTGGGTAGAAGTTCCCCTCATGGGCATTTTCACTATTGCCAATGGAAAAATTACGTTGTGGCGCGATTACTTCGATTTGGCCATGTTCCAAAAAGCAATTTCCGGCTAACACGCCTTCCCTACTGTGCAACACATGCCCCGCAAAATGCCGCCACTCAAAAAGGCGGAGTTCCTCGTTGTCGATGTTGAGACCACTGGTTTGGCAACCGATAGCGACCTCATTTTGCAAATCGGCGCAGTTGTTACCAACTCAAAAGGTCAAGTGCTGCGCAGTTACAGCACATACGTGCGCCCCAGCAATGGTGGGCCATTCCCCTGGGGGTCCGAGCACCCACCAGCACACCACATTCACGGCATCACCAATGAACAACTGCGCCAAGGCCTGCACACCAAAAGGGCAATGCGTCAGCTGCGTCGCCTCGCAAGAAAACGCATTCTTGTTGCACACAATGCCAAGTTCGACTTTGGTTTCATCAAGTCAGAGTCACAACGACACAGCGTCAACATTGAAGTCGACCAGCACCTCTGCACATTACAAATGTCGCGTCTTCTCGACCCCAAGCGTGCCGAGCAACACCGCCTCACGGCCCTGTGCGAGAAATACAACATTCCCCTCACCAATGCTCACGATGCGCTCTGCGATGCAACTGCTACCGCGCAACTGCTTTCAATTCTCATTGCGTCACACGATGTGCACACCGTGAACGACCTGTACCAACTAACTCTCTAGTTGTAGCGAGCCAAAATATTGGCAGCCGTGTCGGCACCAAGGGTTGCGTACTTTTCTGGGCTCACCACCACAGCTGCATTTCCGGCCCGTACCAACAATCGCCCTAGCCATGGCGCCGACGTAACAGGCAGAACTACTTCCAGTACCGCATCGCCTATTTTGCGCTGTGAGTACACGGGGTAACGTTCTGCCACCCAATGCGCAGATGGCTCTAAATGAAGCGTGACGCGTTCAGCGTGCGCATCCCAATGAAAACCAGGTTCATCGGCAAGGGCTGGAAGAGTTTCTGCATCTACCACTTCACCAGAATCTTTCAATGCACTAATGCGATCAACACGAAAAACGCGTGGCTCATTAATACCAAGGTCAATGGCATCGAGATACCAATGTTCGCCATTGAGCCATATACGCCGTGGCACCACGCTTCGTGATGTTGATTTATTGGTGGTGGGCGAAAAATAGTCGAGTGAAACGCGGGCATTCGTATCACAAAAGTGAGCAAGTTCAGCGAGTAGCGGATCGTGAGGGTTTTCAATAACGAGTGCATCGTCAATAGCGGTGAGCTCATTGAGTTTGCGAATGGCAGAAGCTAATGCGGCGGAGTTAGCTGCACCAGGCAACGCAAGAGCAGTATCGGCAACAGCGCGCAATGCAAAAGCCTCGGCAACAGAAAGGCGCAGTGGCTTGTTGAACACATTGGGTATTTCTACCCACACTTCATTTTCATCGAAGAAAATTTCAATGAGTTCAAGTGGAGAATATGGCGGAGTGCCACAGAGCCCAGCAAGGGTGAGATCTTGGCTGAGCTCTTCCACGCTCAGTTGAAAAGTGCTTGCCATTTCATGAATTGACACACGTTTGCGCGCGGCAAGCCACGGCAACATAATAAGTAGCCCTTGCACGCGTTCGCCAGCACGACGCTGACGCGCAGCGGTGCTCATTGTGCACCACCTTTTTGCATGTCAGATAACCAGTTTTTGATGCCTTCGCGCACATCGGTGGGCGACAACACTTCTGCATGTTCTACAAGCCCAAGCAACCATGAACGAAAAGGTCCTTCATTTCCGCATGGCACTTCGACAACAACTGCACCATTGCCGCGAGTTTCAATAACCGACTCGTTGCCGAATTCTCGCAAGACACTTGGCGCAAGAGCTGCATTAATGAGCACGTGGGCCATGGTGGGCTCTGCACCTTCTCCGAGCATTTCTGTATCGGTGGCAACCGCCGCTTGAATATCGAAACCTTGCGGGCGCTCAAAAGTGGCGTCGAGAATTTTTACTTTGCCTTCAATGCGATCAACGCGAAAACTGCGTATTGCATTACGAATTTGGTCGGCGCCCACGACGTACCAGTACCCGCCACGCCCTAAGACTCCGTAGGGGTGAAGACGTCGCGTTTCACCGCGATAACTAAAACTAATTTCTTTAGAATTTTGTGCAGCCTCGGTGACCACTGGCAATGCAACACTGTTGACGGGCAAATGTGCTTGCGCCAAGGTTTCGCCCTCTGCAACATCGAGGCCCAACTTCAAACGCGCACGGTCGGCCCATGCGGCGTCAATGTGCACTGCAGCTAATGCAAGTTGCAATGCCTGGCGCTCTTCGCTCGTAAAATGAACTGATGACAATTCAAGTTGGCGACGGTCGATGCGATAGCTCGACTCTCCGGCTTGGTTGCCACCCAGAGTTTTCTTTTCAATGGGCACACCCATATCGCGCACTAATGCTTTGTCGCGCTCGAAGGTTGCCCGACCCGACTCGCCATCGGCATAGTTATTGGCACCAAGTGCGCCACGAATTTGAGTGAACGTGAGTGGCTGCGAGTTTTCCGTGAGCAACGCAATGAGATTAAGTACTCGCTCTGCTTGATCGCGGGCGACTCCGGCCACTGGAGTTACTTTGCGCCAGCCCGTGAAGCAGCAATGACCGAGCGCATGAGTTCTACTACTTGGTCTGAAGTTGCACCTGGGTTTAAGACTCCTGCAACACCGAGTGCCTTCAACTTGTCGGCATCTTGTACAGGAATGATTCCGCCCACAACAACAGGAACATCAACTCCACGCTCACGCATTTTCTCAACAACTTTTGGCGCAAGGGTCATGTGTGCACCAGACAACATAGAGAGCCCCACCACATCGACATCTTCGTCGATTGCTGCAGCAGCAACTTTCTCGGGGGTCTGGAAGAGACCTGTATAAATGACTTCAAAGCCAGCATCACGCAAGATACGTGCCACCACTTTTATTCCACGGTCGTGACCGTCAAGACCAACTTTTGCAACAAGAACGCGTTCACCTGCCATAAGACTTCTGAGTCTAAGGGGCTACGAGCCGTCTCACTCAGACGACTTCGAACGATAAATCGAGCTTCTTCAAGCCGCGCAACATGAAACTATCGTGATAGCGGAAATCATTCGTTTCTAAGAGGCTCCACGACTTCAAACGGTCTGCCATTTTCTCAAAGGCCACCTGTAATTCAAGGCGTGCAAGCGGAGCGCCAATGCAGAAATGGATTCCCTTACCAAAAGCGAGGTGCTCTTTCAGGTTGGGGCGCAGTGGGTCGAATTGGTCGGGGGTTTCTCCCCACACCTTCGGGTCGCGGTTTGCAGCCGAGTACATGAGCATGATGCGGTCACCCTTTGGCACGGGGCACCCGTCAATTTCTACATTGTCTTTGGTAACAACGCGGAACATGCCACCCGAAGGCGACGACAAACGCAGAATTTCTTCTACAGCTGGGCCAATGAGCGTACGATCTTCGCGAACTTTTCCCCAAACGTCCATGTTTTCGGCGAAGTAAAGCATGCCTTCAGCGAATGTGTTGGTGGTTGTTTCATTTCCTGCGGTGAGCAACTGCGCAATGATTGAGAGCATCTCGGGGATATCGAGTAATCGCTTTGTGCCTTCATCGGTATCAATTTCTGCAGTTACTAATGCGGTGAGCAAGTCGTCGGCGGGGTCGGCTCGCTTTTCTTCCAAACGGCCAGCAAAGTAACGCTGCATTTCCATCACACCGGTGAGTGCTTCAATGCGGCGGTCGTCTGAGATGCTGCTACCAATTGTTGCGATGGAGTCATCGCTCCAGCGCTTGAGGTCGGCCATCTTGTCGAGTGGCACGCTTAGAATAAAAGCGATTGCAGCAATGGGAAGTGGAACGGCAAAATCGCGCACAAATTCCATTGTTTTGTCGGGGCGATTAATGAATTTCTCCATGATGCTGTCGACATATTCTTCAATGAGCGGACGCAATTCAGCAATTTTACGTGGCGTGAAAAAACTTGCGACTGTGTTGCGAAAGCGCGTGTGATACGGCGGGTCGATGGTGAGCATGGTGGGCGTTTGTGGCCAACCCGTCGCAAGCACTGCTTTCATCTTCTCAAGAACTTCACCCTTTGGCGGCTCGCCTGCACTTCCAAATCGGTTCGAAAAAGTTTCTGTATCGCGCACTAACGGCACAATGAGTTCATGACGCGTCACAATGTGAACGTCGGTTCCTTCTACATCAAACAGCGGTGTCTCTTGTTGCATGCGCCGAAAGTACATGTGCGGGCACTGGTGCATGATGGAGTCACGAAAGGGGTTCAGACCTTTGAGGTCTGCCTCTTCAGGAGTAGCTGGGCCAATTTGAGGAACTTTTACTGCCATGGCTCTATTGTCGCCTAATTCATGCCTCTCCAGCGAACTCAAAATATATTGATGGGCTAAACCAAGGCCAAAGTGCGCTCAAGGGACTCGGCTTGCACTTTTGCCCGCTCCATTGCCGGAATTCCATCGAGAGTGTCGGAGATGATTTCCACGCTTATTGGCGCAGTGGGCGGGGTTTTGCGGAAGAAATCGACCAGAGGGAATTCCCCGGCGCCAAGCAATTCACGGTAGTGAATGCAGTCTTGGATGTAGTCGTCGAGCCGGGGCTTCATGGTTCCGTCATCTACCTGCACGTTTTTCACCATGGAGAAATCGAGATCGGCTAGCGAGGCCAAACCAGCCCCACGAAATACATGCCAGGTGTCGACGCAGAGCCCAACGTTTTTTTGACCACTTGCTTGGGCAACACGCTGAGCCGTAGTGATGTCGGGAATTTTGGTGGGTGGCAAAAACTCAATTGCGTAGTGAATGCCAGCCTCTTCGGTGCGCTTGGCAATTTCGCCGATCCATGCCGATGCCTTTGTGAGGTCAATATCTTTATCGGGCCCAAAAGGAGAGATGACCTGAACTCTTTCTGCACCAAAAGTACGCGCCACGTGTTCAAAATCTTTTGCCGCTTCGTCGTCTAACAAGCGCAGTGCTTCTAGTTCCAAAATACGCACATTGTGTTTGTCGAGAATGGCCTGCAGTTGTGCGTCGGTGGTTCCTTCAGCCCGTAATTTTAGGTATTCGGCCACGTTGAACCCAATGCCATCGAAACCCGCCGCACCTGCTGCGGCTACTCGCTGCGAAAACTCGACGCCACGCATGCTGAAATACGCAAGGATTGTTTGCCGTTTCCCCGCCCCCGCGATGCGCCCTGCACCCACTAAAGAATTGCCCTTGCTCATACTGACCCCTTGCCCCAATAGGTGGTGCTGGTCGTCTGACGATGCACCTTTTCCGACCCGACACTACAATGAATGAAACATCTACGCGAAGGGGGACCAATGGCTGGTCGTTACGAAGGAAAAGTTGCTCTCATTACAGGAGGCGCAAGCGGTTTGGGTGAAGCCACTGCTCGCCTCCTTGTTGCCGAAGGCGGAAAAGTAATCATCGCCGACTACGGCGTTGACCGTGGCGAGGCTGTTGCCAAGTCACTTGGCGATAAGGCTATTTTTGCTCAGTGCGACGTCACCAAAGAAGCAGATGTTGCAGCTGCAGTCGATGCAGGTATCGCCAAATTTGGCCGCCTCGACAGTGCATTTGCCAACGCTGGCATTGTTGGCGTTGTTGGCCCCATTGCCGACACCCCAATGGACGACTTCGACAAGACCATGGCTGTTCTCGTGCGAGGCGTATTCGTCACCTTTAAACACGCTGCTCGTGGCATCATCGCTTCTGGCAACGGCGGTTGCATCATCGGTACCGCATCGGTTGCTGGCGTTCAAGGTGGCCTCGGACCACACGCATACGCAATGGCAAAGGCAGGCGTTATTGGCTTGGCACGCAGTGCGGCATCTGAACTTGCTGCATTCAAAATTCGTGCCAACTCCATTGCTCCTGGTTCTATCCCCACCGGCATGACCGCCCACGTTATTGCTGGCGATCCAAATGACTTGAAGACTGCGTCAGAGCGCATTGGCAGCATGTCGCCACTTGGCCGTGCAGCACACGCCAACGACATTGCAGAAACTGCACTCTTCTTGTTCAGCGATGGCGGCAGCTACATCACCGGCCAAAACATCACTGTCGATGCTGGCCTCACCTCAGGTGCTGGCATGTCAGCCACATTCCAAAAAACAGGGATGATGGTCGCTCGCTAAAGCGAGCACAATGAATACGGTTGCTCGCTAAGAGTTTTTTAAAAACCATTCCACAAGAACACGTGTGGAATGGTCGAGTGTGGAGTCGAGCGATGTGTTTGCCATATGTGCAAGCACATCGCCGGCCAAAACTTTGCCCAGTTCAACACCCCACTGGTCGAAACTGTTGACGCCCCAAATGCAACCCTGCACAAATGTTTTGTGTTCATAAAGCGCCACGAGTTGACCAAGCACACGTGGGCTCAACTCATTGAACACAATGGTGGTGCTGGGGCGATTGCCGGGAAATACTCGATGCTCCCCTTGCGCAGAAGGAATATCGATTGCTGCTGGCGAGCCGAATGCCAATGCCGATGCTTGCGCAAACATATTTGCCATGAGCTTTTGATGTTGCTCACGCGCGCTTTGCTCATGAAGCCCCACCGCATTTGTTCGTGCAGCGCCAATGAAATCAACCGGAATCACATCGGTTCCTTGATGCAATAGTTGAAAGAATGCGTGCTGGCCATTGGTGCCGGGTTCCCCCCACACCACTGGTGAGGTTGAATGTTCCACCAGTTCCCCAGCACGGTTTGCACGCTTGCCGTTGCTCTCCATTTCTAACTGTTGAAGATAAGCAGGGAAGCGTGCAAGTTCTTGCAAGTAAGGAATGACAGCTTGTGATGCACAGCCAAGAAAATTGCGATTCCAAATACCAACGAGCGCCAACAAAACAGGAACATTCTCTTGCAACTCAGTTGCGCAAAAATGCTCATCCATTTCGCGCATGCCAAGCAAAATGTCACCGAAGTGCTGAGCGCCAATGGAACACATGAGAGAAAAACCAATGGCCGAGCCAAGTGAGAAACGCCCACCCACCCACTCCCACATCGGAAAGATATTTTCCATAGGCACACCAAAATGCACTGCTGCATCAATATTTGCGGTCACCGCAAAATAGTGGTTCGACACCGAGGCAACATTCATTCCGGTCTGGAGCCACTTCATTGCGGTATGGGCATTTGCCATGGTTTCTTGCGTGGTGAAAGTTTTCGACGCGACTACGAAGGCAGTTTCATGCGGGTTTAAGTGCGCAAGAACATGAGCCAAGTCTGTGGGGTCAACGTTCGACACGAAATGAGCTTGCACCCCAGTGGCGGCATATGCGATCAGTGCCCGCATTGCCATTGCCGGCCCGAGGTCACTTCCCCCAATGCCAATATTCACAACATGTTTGATGGGCTTACCCGAAGCACCAGAATGTGCTCCACTCGCAATGTGTTCAGCTGCATAAGACATGCGCTGCAATGTTGCGTGAATTTCAGGAATGATGTTTTCGCCGCCCACCAAAACGCTCTCGCTCGCAGGCATGCGTAAGGCAACATGCAATACGGGGCGACCTTCGGTGCTGTTGATGGCCTCGCCGCCAAACATCTTGCTGCGTAGGTTTTTGAGGTCGGAGTGTTTAGCTAAGGCAACGAGCGCCTGCAGTGCTGCAGCGTCTATTTTTTGTCGTGAGAAATCGACGAGAAGTTCACCAGCGTGGAACATGAACGACTCGGTGCGCGTGGGGTTTTGGGTGAAGAGATTGCTGATTGCAACTTTTTCTAATGCATTTGCCGCTGCACCCACGTTGTTCCAAGCAGAACTCATACCCATACGCTAACTGCCCAAGGGCTGTATCTCGGTGAATAGTTCAATGGGA
>CAMBPP010000042.1 GCA_945869715.1 Bifidobacterium breve | reverse complement strand
TCAATGTCGAGAAGTTCGGTGAGTCGAGTACGCATGTCTCTACCGTAGTGCACTCAAAATGAAGACGCTTATTCGGTGAACTATGGTGCGAATGTGCGCTTATCTCAAATTTGGACGTATCCCGTGAAGTCGATGGTGGGAGAGATGGTTTCGTCGTGTGAGGTCAATGATCTGGGCATCGTTGGTGACCGAGTATGGGCTACTCGCGACCTTGAACGTGGGGGCATTCGAGGAGCCAAAAAAATTGGTGGGCTCATGCAATTCTCCGCTGAGCGTGTTGACTCCGCGCGGCGCATAGTGAAAATTACCGCTCCCAACGGAGAGAGCTTTTTAACGAACGAAGCAAGCAGCAGCGAAAAATTATCTACTTTGCTTGGTCATCGTGTCGTGTTAGAAGAGCTTCCCGATGCAAGCAATGTGGAGCATTTTCGTCGCGGACCTTCAGACACAGACGATGTGATGGCAGAGATGCGTGCGGTTTTTGGTCGCACTGACGATGAGCCCTTGCCCGACTTCAGCATCTTCCCACCTGAAGTAATGGAGTTTGAATCGCCACCGGGAACTCATCACGATTGTTATCCGCTGATGGTGATGACCACCTCTGCACTTGCGGCCATGAAAGCTGCTGTGCCAAATTCTGTTATCGATATCAAGCGCTTTCGACCAAGCCTTGTTGTTGACAGTGGCGATGGAGGTGGGCACCCAGAGTTCTCGTGGAAAAATAAACAAGTTGCCATTGGGTCGGCAGTTATTGAAATTCTCGATGCGTGCCCTCGTTGTGTCATGGTCACGCGAGCAATCAATAAAGACATTCCTGAAGATCGCGCCGTGTTGCGCCATATTGTGCGCGACTTGAACCAAAGTGTTGGCGTGTACGCGCGAGTGCTCTCGCCTGGGAAATGCTCTGTTGGAGACGAAGTGCGCTTCCTCTAGAAGGCGCCGCGCTGTTTGAGAAACTTGCGGTGCCAGCGCCGCGGGGTGAGTACAACTGCGCGTGCTTCATCTTCAAACATCCAGCGTGCAAAATTGCTACGTGTCCAATTATTGAGACCCACAATGCGCACTGCACCGCGTGCAATAAATGGCCGCGAGAGCATCTTGCCGAGGAGCGAACTCATGTGATGGTCGGCTGCTAAATGTTGGCGCACGTGCTTGGCGTACAGTGCGGCCGATTCCGATGCGTTGCGTGAAGCCGAATCGAGAATAGCTTGCGCTGCAAGTACACCAGTGAGAAGTGCCTGGCCGATGCCTTCACCGGTCAAGGTGTCGGTAGCGCGAGCAGCATCGCCAACAAACATCACATTGCGATGATGCAAAACCGCTGAAGTGATATTTGCTGGTATGGGCCATGCGGTGTGTCGGTCGACAAGTGTGAAGCCTTCGCCGAGTGTCTGCACAATGTGGGGGCGCGTGAGCAAATCTTCCCATGTGTGTTTCATGGTTTGAATGCGGCGCTTGCCATCGCGCAACACGCCAAAGCCAATATTCACTTTTCCATCGGCAAGAGGAAACGACCATGCGTAGCCAGGTAAGAGGTCGGGCTCGAACCATACATATAAACCATTTTGTGCAGGGCCTGTGATGTTGGTGGCGTATTGACGAAAGGCATGCCACTCGCCAAGGTAACCCTCTTCGAGCAGCCCAAGTGATTTACGTACCGGCGACCACATGCCATCGGCTGCAATAACGTGCTGTGCGGTCACACTGGTGCCGTCGGTAAAACTGATGACAGCAAAGTTATTGTCAGCGCTGATATTTAAGAACTCACAATTTTCACGTATTACTGCGCCGGCGTTGCGTGCATGTTCTACAAGTGCTGCGTCGAGGTCGAGGCGGGTAGCTACTGCGGCATATTGACCCTGGCCACTCGGAAGTGGAACTTCTACTTCGCGACCTGAGGGGGAACGCAACCTCGCGCTATGAATTGTTTTCCACGAAGCCACTGTGCTGGGGACAAAACCAATTTTCTCGAGTTCGCGTAAGGCAAGTGTGGTGAGGCCATCGCCGCAGCACTTATCGCGGGGGAAAGTGGCCTTGTCGACAACACATACCGATTTACCGGCTTTGGCAAGAAGCGTGGCGGCGGCGGTTCCACTTGGCCCTGCTCCAACAATGATGGTGTGGAAATTGGGCTGCGTGGGTGAACTCACGGTTCAAGGCTAAAGCCAAGAGGGTGGAGTCGTATGATTGTTCTAGACATCGGAGGGGAAATATGTCGCAGTTATGCGCAGGAAGAATTGTTGTTGTGACCGGAGCGGGGCGAGGCATTGGCCGCGAACATGCGTTGAGCTTGGCGCACCATGGAGCTTTCGTTGTAGTAAACGATCTCGGAGGAAATGTTGACGGATCTGGTGGTGACTTGTCGCCAGCGCAACAAGTGGTGAAGGAAATTGAAGCCTTCGGTGGAAAAGCAGTTGCTAATGGTGACGATGTTTCTACATGGGCAGGTGCAGAAGCTCTCATTAACACCGCGGTCAATGTTTTCGGCGACCTGCACGCAGTAGTAAATAACGCCGGCATTTTGCGCGACCGCATGCTGGCGAACATGACCGAAGATGAGTGGGATGCGGTCATCAAGGTGCACTTGAAGGGAACCTTTGGGCCGTCGCATTTCGCAGCTGCATATTGGCGCGATCAACACAAAGCGGAAAAACCAGTTGATGGTCGCATCATCAACACCACGTCGGTTTCGGGTATTTACGGAAATCCGGGTCAGACAAATTACGGTGCAGCAAAAGCAGGCATTGCATCGTTCACTGTTATTGCGGCACTCGAACTAGCGCGATACGGAGTAACAGCAAATGCAGTTGCACCTGTTGCTCTCACACGCATGACAGAAGGCCTTGGACCACCGCCAAAAACAGAAGCCGACCGCGACATGCGCAGCCCTAAATGGATTGCACCCATCGTCACTTGGCTTGCTTCTGCTGAATCGAAACATGTCACTGGTCGAGTGTTTGAAGCGAGTGGTCAAATTCTTGCTATTGCCGAAGGCTGGCATCGCGGGCCGCGTCATGCGGCAGTTGCCGACCCCACGCAACTGGGTGCAATTGTCGATGAACTACTAGCCGGTGCTCGGGCTAATGCCGGCATGGACGGCGAAGATAGAGTGCACCATGCCAATTAATCCAGATGCAGTAGGAACAGAAAGCGAACCTTACGAGGCTTCGTGGAACAGTAAAGATGCCTTGCTCTATGCCGTTGGTATTGGCGCGGGTGTTGACGACTTGTCATTCACAACGGAAAACACCGATGGAGTTGTGCAACAAGTATTTCCCACATTTCCTGTAGTGGTGGGCTGGGGCATGGGCTCCACTCGTACCAACATTGGTACTTTCAACCCTGCTATGTTGGTGCACGGGCAACAGTCGGTCACACTGCACAAGCCAGTTCCAGTGTCAGGAAAAGTTCGTGGCGTGAGCCGCATTATCGGTATCTATGACAAAGGTTCTGGCGCAGTGGTATCAACACAAACCGACCTTGTAGATGCATCCGATGGCAGTGCCATGTTCACACTGCTCGGCTCATCGTTCATTCGCGGTGAGGGCGGATGGGGTGGCGATCGTGGCCCCGGCGGCGACAAGAATGTGCCACCAAGCCGCGCAGCCGACCACGTGGTGAAGTACACCACCTCGTTGCATCAGGCCCTCACGTATCGCCTGTCGGGCGACCGCAACCCATTGCATTCCGACCCCACCTTTGCTGCACGTGGCGGTTTTGAACGCCCCATTCTGCATGGGTTGTGCACCTACGGGTTCACAGGCCGTGGACTCTTGCACGGGCTCTGCAACAACGATGCCAGCGCGTTTCAGCACATCGAGGGGCGCTTTACCTCGCCGGTCATTCCCGGTGAAGAACTCACCATCTCCATGTGGGAAACGGCCAAGGGGGAAGCAGTTTTCACCACCGCGGTGGGTTCTCGCCTTGTTATTGACCAGGGGCTCTGCCGTTTTCGAGGCTAGTTAACTGATTTAACTAAAAGTTGATAGGAATAGTCGGGAATTGGTAGACTCAGGGCGTGACACTACCCGCCACCCTCGTTTCGCTCTCTGCATCGGCTCAGGAATTAGTCGATGTCTCACGCGAACTTGAAGGCATGTTGCCCGCCGACATTGTGCGTTGGGCAGTTGCGTCATTTGGTGCTGCCGACGAGGTGCCGCCATACAAGTCGTTTTTGGTGACCTCAAGTTTTCAAGATGCAACGTTGTCGCATGTGGCCCAAAGTGCCGCGCCCGGCATTGAAGTGGTCTTGCTCGATACCGGTTATCTTTTCGCCGAAACTCATTGGTATGCCGAGAACCTTGGCAAAACTTTTGGCATCAATGTGCATATCGACAAGCGCAATGAACCTCATCTTGCGCCCAACGGTTGGCAGGTCGACACCGATGCATGTTGCGCGGCGCGCAAAGTGGTGCCGTTGGAAGATGCATTAGAGAATAAAAAAGTATGGATTACCGGCGTGCGTCGTGAAGATTCTGAAGCGCGAAAAAGCACACCTATTGTGTCGCGCGACATTATGCGTGGTGTCATTAAAGTAAACCCACTTGCAGGTATGAGTGATAGCGATATTGCTTTGTACAACGAGTTGTACGAACTACCTGTGCATCCCTTGCGCGAACACGGCTATACCTCAATTGGATGCTGGCCATGTACACGGCCCACAAAACTTGGTGAAGACCCACGCGCTGGGCGCTGGTCGGGCAGTGGCAAAACCGAGTGTGGTTTACACATCTCTTAAAAGAGCGTGAGCTCGTCTGGCTTATTGCCACGTAAGAGCTCGTAGTCAATTTCTACACAAGTAAAGCCGCGTGTAGTTGCCAAGGTTTTTGCTTGGGGCTTAATGACCTGGGCAACATAAATGCCACGAATAGCACCCAACGATGTGTCGTTGTGGAGGTATTCCAAGTAGCGGGCAAGTTGCTCTACGCCATCAATTTCGCCACGGCGTTTCACCTCAATGGCAACCGTGTTTCCGTCTTTGTCTCTGCATAAAAGGTCTACTGGCCCAATAGCAGTGGGGTATTCGCGGCGAATAAGTGTGAGACCTTCTTCAATAGTTTCTGGCATTGCCGCAAGTAGCTCTTGCAAGTGCGCTTCCACGCCATCTTTAGAGAGCCCAGGGTCGTCACCGAGGTGGTGATGAGTATCGAGAAAAATTTCATGCAAGGTAATGGTGATGGTTTCGCCCTTGGGGTTAGCAACAATCCACTCGCCTTCTTTTTCCTGCAAGGTATTAGGGGAGTTCATCCAGTTGAGGGGTTTGTAGGCTCCGCCGTCGGCGTGAATAGCAACACACCCATCGGCTTTCACCATAATGAGGCGCGTTGCCTCGTCGAGGCGCGATTCCAGGCGACCAACATAATGAACAGTGCAGCGAGCGATAAGTAAACGCACGTCTCTAGTGTGGCAGGGCGAAGGGTATGGTACGCAATGCGTGTGGCGATACATTAAGAGTGTCTTTCGCCGAGAAAATCACTTATGAACTCACAAGCCAACCGTAAGCAACTCTTGCTCTTAGCCGTCATTATGGTGTCGGGCGTGTTCTACGTTGGCGTTGATGCTGTGCGTAATGAAGATACAAGTGCCCCCACAACATCGGTGGTGACTACTAGCACCACAATTGTGGGGGCTAGTACCACTATCGCGGTAGTCGATCTCATTGGTGAAGACCCAGCAAGCGCCGAGCCGTGCACTATTCCAATGAAAGCACTACGCCCGGGAACCTCGGGCAAAAACGTGGTGTGTTTACAGCAGGCACTAGTAAAAAATAACTATCTCAAAAAAGTGACCGGTACATATGATGTGGCAACCCAAGTAGCAGTCACTGCGTTGCAAACAAAAAAAGACCTTTTCGTTGATGGTATCGCTGGTCGCGAAACCGCTTTGGTTCTTGGCATTTGGCCCGATGAAAATTTGCTGGTGGTTCGCACTCCGGTGCCCGCCAAAGGAGAAAAAGACTCGCTGGGGTTCCTGCTGTCTTCTGTTGCTTCAACTGGAGCATCTGCTCCTGCGCTGCCAGCGAACTCTGGTTCTGGGCGACGATTGGTTTTTGAGCGAGCAGGTCAACGCGTGTGGGCGATTGATAAAAATGAGAACATTATTCGTTCATGGTTGGTGTCGGGTAGTAAGTACAACAATGAAACCGCTGGTACACATCAGGTATACAGCCGCTCAGAAATTACAACGGCTTGGAATGGTAGAGCCTTCTTGAAAAAAATGGTGCGGTGGTTGAAAACGGAGATTGGCGCAATTGGCTTTCACCAAATACCAGTTCACCGCAGCGACAACACGGTGTATCAAACAGAAGAAGAATTAGGAACGCGACTTTCCGGTGGCTGTCAACGCCAAGCAAAACTTGATGCCGAATTCTTGTGGTCATTTGCCAAAATTGGCACACCAGTTGTGGTGTTGTAACGCGCCTACTTGCGTACGTGGTCGCGCATACGCTTGTTAATGAGTTCTCGGCGTTGTTGTAACTCGCGGTAGGTCAGTCGGTTCACGCTTGAATCAAGGCCAAAACCTGCCTTCACACTGTCGAGGTTCAGTTCAATGTTTTGTGCATTGATTCCGAGGTCTCGGCCAATTTGCTCGCCATGACGCTCGGCAAAAAGCATTGAGATATTTGCTACTTCAGCAAGAATGTCGAGATCGGGTGCAAGCCGTGAGATTGCACCGTCAAGGAAGACCATGTTCTTTACGTACAACATGAGTTCTTTCGGCATGCTGGCCCCATAACCCAAAAGTGCTTGCACGATGCGTTGCACTTCTTTCACTAAATCTTCGCCCGACAATGAAGTGGGGTCGATGGCTTCTTGGTCGAGGCGCAGATCGGTAATGACTTGGGCAACATCAACATCGAGTGGAAGTGCGCCGAGGTCGCGTAGTGCTTCTACTTGGCTTTTCACGTCGTTAGTAGTGGCCCCAAGAAGCATGCGTAAAAAGGCAACGCGCCGAGCGGGGGAAAGCCGACCAACAATGCCGAAATCGAGCAGTGCGGTTCTGCCATCAGAAAGCACAAAGAGGTTTCCGCCATGAAGATCGCCATGGAAGATGCCTTCTATCATTGCGCCTTCCATGAAGGCGATCATGCCCGTACGAATAATTGCCTCGGTGTCGAGTCCGGCCGCTTTCATGCCATCAACGTCGTCGAAGTTGAAGCCATATAACCGCTCCATCACCAAGACGCGCCGCGATACGAGCGAGGCGTGTGGTCGTGGAACGATGTACCCGGTTTGCTGAAGGCGCTGCAGCATGCGTGACACATCGACCATGTTCGCTGCCTCCATGCGGAAGTCGAGTTCTTCAACAATGGTTTCGGCAAAAAGCTCGACGAGTGCAGGAGGGTTGGCGAGCGCAGCAATTTTGATACGGCCAATGAGAAATGGTGCAAGCCAGGCCATGACGCACAGATCTTTGCGAACGAGTTTGCCAATGTTGGGTCGCTGAACTTTTACTACTACCGACTCACCAGTTGTGAGAGTTGCTGCATGAACTTGTGCAATAGATGCTGCGGCAAGTGGGGTGGTGTCGATGTGCAAGAACACATCGTTCAGGCGACATCCCATATCTTGTTCAATGGTAAGACGCACAGTGTCAAATGGCTCTGCTGGTACTTGGTCGCGACAGCGTTTGAACTCTTCGACGAGTTCTCCGGGGAAAAGACCTTCACCACTCGAAATGATTTGCCCCAGTTTGATGTAGGTCGGCCCGAGTGTCTCAACCGCTTTGCGCAGACGAAGTGATATTGCTGCGTTACTTTCTTTGGCACTCGCAAATCTCTTGAATTTCTTTCGTACCAGCCAGGGCACCACTGCTGCTCCGAGAACACAAACAACGTAGAAAAGCCGACCCAACGGTGGAATGCGGCGCGGGGTGGTGAGGTCGGGAACTTCGCGGCGCACGTTGATGCGAATTTGGGTTGCATCATTAGCCCAAGCAAGGTTGTCTTCACTTAATACCCACGGCGCTTCATCGCTAAAAGCACCCCAAGAACAATCATTAGGTTGTGTCACGCACCTAGTTTGCCCCGTGTGTAACGGGTGCGCCTATTCAAGTGAGAATTAAAGTGTGAAGAGTGACATGATGCAATACATCACATCAGTGAATAGGGGATAAAGATGAGACCAGGGCCACTTGCTGGAGTCAAAGTTGTCGAACTCGGAATTTGGGTTGCTGGGCCGGCATGTGGTGGGGTTCTTGCCGACTGGGGTGCCGACGTGGTGAAGGTTGAACCACCTGATGGTGACCCGCAACGCAATGTTTTTGGAGCAATTGGCGTGAAAGAGCAAACGGCTGTTCCGCCTTTTGAAATTGATAACCGCGGCAAGAAATCGGTAGTTATCAACTTGCGGTCGGAAGAGGGAATGACGCAGATGATGACTTTGTTGGAGACGGCCGATGTTTTCATTACCAACTTGCGCTTTGCTGCACTGCAACGTTTGGGAATTGACCCACCAACTTTGCGACAAAAATTTCCGAAGTTGGTGTACGGCATTATTTCTGGTTTTGGTTTAGAAGGTCCCGATGCGCATCGCCCGGGTTACGACCTGGGTGGCTATTGGGCGCGTTCCGGTGCCGCACATAGTTTGGTTCCGCCTGGCGACACACTGGCAACGTTACGAAGTGGGCACGGCGACCACGTAACGGGTATGTCGCTTGTCGCGGGTGTTACTGCGGCGCTCTTCGATGCGCAACGCACGGGCCAAGGGCGCATGGTGTCAACAAGTTTGTTGCGCAATGGCATGTACAACATCGCTTGGGACATTGGTGTTCAATTGCGGTTCGGCAAACGGGAAAGCACGCGTTCACGCAGCAACAGCCGTGCGCCGCTCATTAATAGCTACGTGGCTGGCGATGGTAAGGGTTTTTGGCTGCTTGGTCTTGAAGCACATCGGCATTGGCCAGCATTATTGGCCACCATCAACTCCGATGAGTTGCTGGTCGACAAATTCAAAACAACTCAACTGCGTTTGCAGAACAACGTGGAACTTATTGCACTGCTCGATGCTTTTTTTGCTACGAAACCGCTGAATGAATGGACAGCATTGTTCGATGAGCACGATGTCTGGTGGGCGCCCGTGAACTCCATAGTCGACGTCATTCTTGACCCACAGGCACGTGCTGCTGGCGGGTTTGTTTCTATGTCTCCACGTGATGGTGAAGAACCATTTGAAGCAGTTAATAGCCCAGTCGATTTTGAAGACTACGAATTTCGCCCTGGCCCAGTTCCATATTTAGGTGAACATACGCAAGTAATATTGAAGGGGTGACTTAGTCGTCACTCCACAGGGCCTTCATGACCGGCTCAACGAATTCTGGTCGGCAAATAATGAGGTCGGGTAGCCATGTCTCGCGCTGGTTGTAAACAAAAGGTGAACCATCAATGCGAGAAGTGTGGAGCCCTGCCGCACGAGCAACGGCCACGGGCGCTGCAGAGTCCCATTGGTGCATTCCGCCGTCGTGTACATAAATATCGGCTTCGCCAAGTACGACTGCCATTGCTTTCGCGCCTGCAGAGCCCATGCGAATGGCGTCGCAATCAATTGCATTAGCTACAAGATGTGCTGAGTAAGGAGCGCGATTACGAGAGGTAATGAGGCGAGGTTTGCGTGCAAGGGGAGCGGGAAGCGCAGGCTTCGTTGCAGGGTCGGTGCTGAGTGTGATGCCAAGAACAGGCAATGCAACTGCACCGGCAGTGAGTTCGCCGTTCTCCCACAGGGCAACATGAATGGCCCAGTCGCCGCGGCCTTCTTCGCTGTATTCATTGGTGCCATCGAGTGGGTCAATAATCCAAACTCGGTTGGCACTTAAGCGCTTGTTGTTGTCGGCGCCTTCCTCGGACAACACGGCATCGTTCGGGCGATGGTGAGCGAGTGCATCCATGAGAAAGCGATGACCAACTTCGTCGCCACTATCTTTGATGTGCCACTTCGTTGAACCTTGTGCAAAAAGAGTGGTGCGTAATTCTTGAAGTTGTTGCCCAGCAGCACGAGCAAGAGCAGCGGCCAGCAAATGATCATCGAATATGAGTTCTTGCGTCAGTTCAACATCGGTCGTCATGTGGAGCGTTGCCCTAGAGCAATGGCGCGACGCACAATGTCGCGAAGTTCTTCTTCTGAAGCACCGTTTTTAACTTGTTCGTCTATTTTTGCTTCAAGGTATTCAGCTTCCACTTCATTGAAGGCGTGAATGCGCTCTTTCGCGGTCACTGTTGAAACAACGATGAGCACGATGGCAGCAGTAGTGGTGGTGAGACCGATACT
>CAMBPP010000041.1 GCA_945869715.1 Bifidobacterium breve | reverse complement strand
ACTTGAGAGCAGGGCTACTTGGCGCCAGAGCTTCGCCGATGGCTCCCAAGGTGGGGCATGGAAGAGCGACGAATCTTTGGTGAGCACGATCTCCGTGCGTCCAGTGCGGGCTTTTTAACTATTTAACTATTCATCTATTCGTGTTCGTGCCGCCATCGGCATCACACAACTGTGCTGTGAATTAGTGAGGTCAGCCTTTCGCATGAACGGAGCATGATGCGTAGGAAAATGTCGCATCATCCCCATTACGGTAGAAGCATGGAAGCTCCTGCCAAGCTCGCGCTCAACTTGCGTGTTACCGGTGTACGCACCGATGGCTTTCACCTCATCGATGCCGAGATGGTGTCGCTCGACTTGGCCGACGAAATCACCATTGAAGAATGCAGTGGGCCAAGTTCACTCACTATCGATGGCCCCTTCAGTGACGGGCTCACTACCGACGCCAACAACCTTGTACTTCGGGCATTCACGCTTGTGCAACGCAGCGCTCATGTGCACCTCACGAAAAATATTCCCCATGGCGGAGGTTTAGGTGGGGGCTCAACCGATGCTGCGGCAGTTTTACGTTGGGCGTCGTTCACCGACCTTCACGCTGCATCTCAACTTGGCGCCGACATTCCGTTTTGCATGCACGGCGGCCGCGCCCGAGTGGAAGGAATTGGCGAGGTTCTTACCCCCCTGCCCTTTGAGCCACTCGACATCACACTGGTCATTCCCCCATTTGGGGTCTCGACCCCCAAGGTCTACGCCACTTGGGATGCCCTCGACGGGCCCCGCGGCAAGGAAGGCCCACACGGTTTTAACGACCTCGAACCCGCAGCTTTGGTGGCCGAGCCCCGTTTAGTGCGGTGGCGCGACAAAATTAGCGACGTGGCAGGAAGTACCCCAACTTTGGCCGGAAGCGGCTCAACATGGTTTCTCCGTGGTGCATTTCCGTGGTTGGCAGAAGCACTGCCAGAAGCGACAGTGATATGTACCAGGACGGCAAATTAGCTATTTACGACGTTGATGGCGCGTACGGCGCAGCATTTTTTTGTGCTTCTTCTTGCGCATCCGCTTGCGGCGTTTTTTGATCAGAGAACCCATAAGAATGAAGACGCTATCGGTTTTGTCGGCAAAAAAGAAAATCCGCTACCGTAGGGGTTGATCCTTCCGGGGTCGTTCAATGGCAGGACAACGGGTTTTGGTCCCGTATATAGGGGTTCGAGTCCTCTCCCCGGAGCACATGAAAAAATCCAGCAGCCAGTCAAACAACCAGTTCAACATCGACAAAGTCACTACTAAGCGACTGTCGCTCTTTACTGGACGCACACATCCAGAACTCGCTGCTGAAGTTTCTGAACACTTAGGCATCCGACTTGGCGATGCAAACATCGTGGAATTCGCCAACGGTGAAATTCGCCCGCGCTATGCCGACAGTATTCGCGGTGGTGACGTTTTTGTAATGCAAACGCATTACGGCGCAAACGGATATTCCATCAACGACTCAATCATGGAACAGCTCATCATGATTGATGCTGCGTATCGCGCATCTGCAAAACGCATTACTGCAGTGTGTCCTTTTTATGGTTACGCACGTCAAGATCGCAAAGCCGAAGGCCGTGAACCTATTACAGCACGCTTAATTGCCGACATGTTTCGTGCAGCTGGTGCAGGGCGAATGATCTCTATCGACTTGCACAGCGGACAAATTCAAGGCTTCTTCGATGGGCCAGTAGACCACCTCACGGCATTGCCTGTGTTGGAACGTTACGTGCGTGCAAATGCTGGCGAAGGAATGGTTATTGTTTCTCCCGATGCTGGTCGCGTGAAAGTTGCTGAACGATTCGCTCAACATCTCTCCGACAAAAACGCCGACGTTGCGTTCATTAACAAGCGCCGTCCGAAGGGCACCACAAACATTGCTGAGGCAAAAGAAGTCATTGGTGAGGTGGAAGGACGTCTCTGCATCCTCACCGACGACATGATTGATACCGGCGGAACCATTTGTTCGGCAGCCGAGCTCCTTCATGAGCGCGGCGCCACCGAAGTGTGGGCAATGGCCACCCACGGCGTGTTGTCGGGCCCGGCTTGTGAGCGCCTCGAAAAGAGCCCCATCTCGCGCGTGGTGCTGACGAACACCCTTCCCCTGCCTCCCGAGAAGCGGCTGGCCAAAATTGAGGTTTTGTCTGTGGCCAAAATCATTGCCGACGCCTTAGCCGCCGTTTTTGATGAAACCAGCGTGAGTGAACTCTTCGATGGAGAAAATCAGGCGTAGGTTTCCCTATTGCACCCCCATACACTCCGATACCGGCTGTTCTTCATCTGAACGAGCAGCCCATCTCATCATTTCCGACACACAGCCAGGAGCCCACCATGGCAAATACAACACTCTCCGCAGAAATTGGCCGCACCACAGGTAGCGCCGCCTCACGTCGCTTGCGCGGCACCGACGTCATCCCTGGCGTTCTTTATGGCCACGGCATGAGCCCCATTTCTGTGTCTGTTGCACGTCGCGACTTGCGCGTTGCATTGTCGGGGCCAGCAGGCTTCAACACCATTCTCGACCTCACCGTTGATGGCAAGAGCTACCCCGCCATTGTGAAAGAACTTCAGCGCCACCCAGTGCGTCGCACAGTAAGCCACATCGACTTCCAGCAAATCAACATGTCGGAAGAAATTGTGGTGAGCGTTCCTATTCGTCTTGAAGGAACTGCAAAAGCAGTTATCGCTGAAGGCGCAATGGTTGACCCTGCAGTTGACAGCATTGAAATTCGTACCACTCCTGCTGCCATGCCGAACGAAATTGTCATCGACATCACCAACATGACCATTCACGACGTCATCCGCCTCGACCAAGTTGCGTTGCCGAAGGGTGCCGTTGCTGTTGGCGATCCTGAAATGGCAATTGTTACTGTTCTTACTTCACGCATCGAAGCTGCTCGTCCTGTCGCTGTCGATGGTGCAGCACCTGCAGGCGATGCACCAGCTGCGTCGTAATCACACAGTTCATTGATGTTGTGGCTCGTAGTTGGGCTCGGTAACCCCGGCAAAAAGTACGAACAAACACGCCACAACGTGGGGCAAGTAACAATTAACGAGTTGTGTCGCAGATGGAACTTTTCATTGCGTGAAGGCAAAGACAAAGCAAGTGTGGGCGAAACTACATTGCGTGATGCAGGCGGCACCGACCACAAAGTTGTGTGTGCAATACCCACCACTTTCATGAATGAGTCGGGTCAAGCAGTGCGACTGCTCATGAAGCGCCACAACCTGCAATTCGATTCCGACATTGCTCAACTTATTATTGTTCACGACGAACTCGACCTTGAGCCTGGTGTGGTGCGTGCAAAAGTAGGTGGAGGTCTCGCGGGCCACAACGGGCTGCGCTCCATTACGTCACATCTTTCAACGCAAGACTATGCGCGCGTGCGCATTGGTGTGGGCAAACCCGCCTCTGCCGAAGAAGGTGCCGACCATGTGTTGCGTAAAGTAGCCCCTGCGGAGCGGGCAATACTCGACACTGCTGTTGTTCTTGCAGCCGATGTTGTGGAGTCTTTTATTTTGCGTGGAAGCGCCGTAACAATGAATACGTATAACACGGCTACTTCGTGAATTTGCATCGCATTCCTGCACTTGTTGCAAACGACCCCACAGTGGCCGGCGCATTTATGGGGAAAAATGGAACACTCGGCTGCCCCGAAGTTGCCCGTGCCGTTGTACTTGGCGCAATGGCATCTCTGCATCCACAAGCAACCTTCGTGGTTGCTACTTCAACGGGCTCAGCTGCTGCACAACTTGTTGACGACCTGCAGGTGTACCTCCCCGCCAACGATGTTGTGCTTTACCCTGCGTGGGAAACACTCCCCTTTGAGCGCATCAGCCCCAACGTAGAGACAATGGGAAAGCGCATGGAAGCGTTATGGCGTTTACGCACTTCCGAGCATCGCCCACGCATTGTTGTTGCTGGTGCACGTGCACTTCTACAAAAAATTGCACCTCTTCCCGATATCTCCACTAACTACCCATGGCCTCTACACATCAAAGTGGGCATGACCATCGACCCCGACGCGTTGATGTCAGACCTTGTCACGATTGGCTACCGCCGCGAAGACCTCGTTGAATTACGCGGCCATGTTGCACGACGTGGCGCAATTGTTGACGTCTTTCCCTCTACCGCCGACACCCCCGTTCGTATTGAGTTGTGGGGCGACGAAGTAGAACGCCTCGTGACATTCAATGTGAACGACCAACGCAGCGAAGGCGACGTAACAGAAATTTGGATTCACCCAGCACGTGAGCTTCTGGTTGACGACACCATACGAGCAACTGCTACTCAACTCATTGCAAGCGAACCATGGGGCCGCGAACACTGGGAGCGCTTCAGTGAAGCACAAGTTTTCGATGGCATGGAAAGTTGGCTGCCATGGTTTTCTCGTGGTGACACTTTGCTTTCTGAATTAAGCGCAATCAATAAAAGTAACGATGTTCGTTTGGTACTCGTTGAGCCTCGTCGCATTCGCGATCGCGGACTCGACATTTTGGCCGAAGAAGCAGACCTTGCAAAAGCCTTGGCAAGCACATGGGGCAGGCTGAACGAACCAGGAAATGAAATTAACTTTCCGCGCTTGCACGCTGACCCCGATGCAGTACTTGCTGGCGCAGAACAACTCCCTACATTTCATTTACTTGCAGCAAGCGATGCTGAAGTGCACGATGCAATACCTGGGTTCAATGCTTCAGGGTGGGGCCCGCTCTCTGGCGACGCCAGCATTATTGTTTCGCGCCTCGCTGAACTTGTGCGCGAAAAAAATCGTGTGTTTGTTCTCGCCGACACCGATATGTCACGTGAACGCCTCACGGAAAGTTTGAAGCAAGGTGGCGCAGACGTTATTTTTCTCGATTCCGTCAGCACGCTGAAACAACCGGAACTGCCACCTGCAATTTATATTGCAACAGCAAGAATGCACTTTGGCGCATACATGCCAAGTGCACATGTTGCTCTCATCACCGAGTCCGACCTCACCGGCAGGCGTCGCACACCACGCAGAGCACGACCTCGCACGGCAGGTTCAACGTTCCAAGATCTTAAGTCTGGTGATTACGTAGTTCATTACCACCATGGCGTGGGCAAATTTGAAGGTCTGGTAAGTCGCGCAATTGGTGGGGCACAACGCGATTACTTGCTGCTTGCATACAAGGGTGGCGACAAGCTCTACGTACCCACCGATCAAATTGATTCCATTCGGCAATATGTTGGGGGCGAAACACCTGCGATGCACCGCTTGGGTGGCTCCGATTTCGCGCGCGCAAAATCACGGGTGCAATCTGCAGTTCAAGAAATTGCACAAGAACTTGTTGTCTTGTATCAGCGTCGCGTGACCGCTGAAGGCCACGCGTTCTCACCAGACACCCCTTGGCAACACGAAATGGAAGGCTCCTTTCCCTACGCAGAAACTCCCGACCAGCGCACAGCTATCGCCGAAATTAAAAGCGATATGGAACGCGCCACGCCAATGGACCGCTTGGTGTGTGGTGATGTGGGTTTTGGTAAAACCGAAGTGGCTATTCGCGCTGCCTTTAAGGCAATACAAGACGGCAAGCAGGTAGCAGTACTTGCCCCCACCACATTGCTCGCATCACAGCACGGCAATACATTTTCAGAGCGTTTCGCGGGTTTCCCCATTCAGGTAGAAGTGTTGTCGCGTTTTCAAACTGCGAGTGAGGCAAAGAAAATTATTGCATCACTCGCATCGGGCGAAACAGATTGCGTCATTGGCACGCACCGCCTTCTACAAGACAACATCAAGTTTAAAGATCTCGGCTTGCTTGTTGTTGACGAAGAACAACGTTTTGGCGTGCAGCATAAAGAGACCATGAAAAAGATGCGTCACAACGTAGACGTACTTACATTGAGCGCTACTCCCATTCCACGCACACTTGAAATGAGTTTGGTGGGTATTCGCGACCTTTCTCTTTTGCAAACTCCTCCCGCAGACCGCCAGCCCATCCTCACTTATGTTGGCGAACTCGATAAGCGACTCGCCGTAGAAGCAATTCGACGTGAGCTGTTACGCGAAGGCCAAGTATTTTGGGTGCATAACCGCGTTCAAACCATCGACGAACGTGCTGCGGAATTGCGAGAACTCGTACCTGAAGCACGTATTGCGGTTGCTCACGGCCAAATGGACGAAAGCTCACTTGAACAAATTGTTATCGATTTTTGGCATGGCAACTTTGATGTACTGGTGTGCACCACCATTATTGAGAGCGGCATCGATATGCCCACCGTGAACACTCTGGTTGTTGAACGAGCCGACCTATTGGGTCTTGGGCAGTTGCACCAACTACGTGGGCGCGTGGGAAGAAGCGGGCAACGTGCATATGCGTACCTATTCCATCCACGAGACAAAGTGCTGAGTGAAGATGCCTACGAAAGGTTGCGCGCCATTGGTGAAGCAACTGAACTAGGAAGTGGTTTTAAAATTGCCATGCGTGACCTCGAAATTCGTGGCGCAGGAAACATTTTAGGCGAGGCACAAAGTGGCCATATTGCTGCGGTGGGTTACGACCTCTATTGCCAAATGGTCACTGAAGTGGTTGCCGAAATGAAAGGCGAACCAATTGAAGCTCCTAGTGAGCTGAAACTCGATATTCAAGTATCGGCATTCCTCCCCAATGACTACGTACCAACAGAAGACCTCAGGCTCGAGGCCTACCGCCGCCTCAGCGAAGTAAAAACTTTTGCAGAAGTGGAAGACGTTCGCCGCGAATGGCTAGACCGTTTCGGCCCCCTTCCCCACCAAGCCGACATTCTTCTTGCAGTAGGCACACTGCGTGCCGCGTGCCATACCTATGGCATCAAAGAACTCACGGTCATGATGAATACCGCTCGCATCTCGCCGGTGGAATTGAAAAACAGCCAGCAAATGGCAGTGCAGCGTCTCTCACGAACGGGAAAATTCAAGGGGATGTCGTACCGAGAAGACGCAAAACAACTCGTGGTACCGCTACAAGGCCCGCCGCAGAATCGCAAAGGCACCAACAACGACCAAGTGGTGTACGACCTACAAGAACTTCTGGCGGAACTCTTCGCAGATCAGTGACTACTCGCCTCTGCACAGTAAAGTTTTCTCGTGACTCGTATTTCAACCCTCCGTACATCGCTCATTGCTGGTGCTCTGCTCATTGGCCTCACGGCATGCTCCACCGTCCCGAAGGCCTCCACCGCGGCAACCGTGAACGGCGTATCTCTTAGCCAAGAAACTTTTGAAGGCTTCGTTAGCGAGTTCTCAAAAATTGGACAACTCAATATGCCAGGTGGCATTGCTGCGGGCGATGACGTGCGCAGCATCTTGACGGCAATCATCAAGGAAAACGACTACAAAGTCTTCCTGCAGAGTATTGGCAAATCGGTGAGTGCCGCAGAACGCAAGAAGGTCTCAGATGGCATTGCCGACGAGAAATTTAAAACGCTCACCCCTGCACTTCAGAATCTCATCATCAACTTGAATGCTGAAACAGCAGCAGTGCAAGCAATTGATGCGCCCTCAGATGCCGACATCAAGAAGATGTACGAAGAAAACCCGTCGCTCACCGGAGTCATATGTGCCAGTCATATTTTGACAAAAGAAAAAAGTACAGCCACAAAGGTTCTGTCGGAACTCAACAAAGGTGGCGACTTCGCGAAACTCGCAGCAAAATATTCCACTGAGTCTGCGGCAAAGAAAACTGGTGGTCGCATTTCAGGCGACGACCCTAAAGGTGTTGCCTCGCGCTGCATGTCGCTTCTTGACTACCAGGCAAACTTCGACCCACTCTTTACTGCAGGTGCCATTGCGGCGAAGGCAGGCGCTCCCTACGGCCCAGTACAATCGAGCTTCGGCTACCACGTCATCTTGGTTGCCCCCTTTGCTGAAGTGGCTAAAGATGTTATTGCTTTCGTGAAGTCGGCTCCTGGGCCACTCTTGGCAACTGGCCATGTCACAAATGCGCCTATTACCGTTGACCCTGCCTATGGCCGTTGGAACCCTGCGACAGCATCGATTGTTGCCAAGTAATTAATGCCTCGCATTTGTGTTGTCGGTCTTGGCCCTGGTGACCCTGGGCTTGTCACGTCGGCAACACTCACTGCAATCAGCCAAATTCCGCATCATTTTTTACGCACCACACAACACCCTTCAGCGCATCTTCTTCCCGACGCACAGTCGTTCGACCATCTCTACGATTCGGCAGTCACTTTCGATGAGGTATATGCGCAGATAGCCGACTTACTTATTGAGGCGGCCCATCAATACGACACCGTGCTCTACGCAGTTCCTGGTTCACCCTCAGTACTCGAACGCAGTGTTCAACTGCTGCGTCAAAACAAAGACGTAGTTGTAGAAGTTTTCGCTGCAGTCTCATTTCTCGATTGCTCGTGGGCCGCACTTGGCATTGACCCCGTTGACAGCAATGTTCGACTCATCGATGGCCACCTCTTTGCTCAACAAACTGCTGGCGACCATGGGCCCTTCCTTGTTGCCCACTGTCATGCAAACTGGGTGCTGTCCGATATCAAACTTGCTGCAGAGTCTGAACCTGCCAATACACCGGTTGTGTTGTTGCATCATGTAGGTCTTGACGATGAAAATATTGTTCATACGACATGGTCAGAAATAGATCGCGTCATTGAGGCCGACCACCTCACCAGTTTGTACATTCCGCGGCTCAACGAACCTGTTGCTGGCGAACTGGTGAACTTGCACCAACTTGCCCGCACGTTGCGCGAACAGTGCCCATGGGATCAAGAGCAAACACATGAATCTCTCATTCGCTATCTCATTGAAGAGACCTACGAAGTAGTTGACGCACTTCAAGCGCTTCAAGTAGACGACCCAACAACCGATGACAATCTCATTGAGGAACTTGGCGACTTGTTGTACCAAGTGGAGTTCCATGCAGCGATCGCAGAAGAAGAAGGCCGCTTCACCATGGCCGATATTGCACGCACTGTTCACGACAAACTCGTTCGTCGTCATCCACATATTTTTGCAAACGTCACTGCCGACAGTTCTGAACAGGTAAGCACTAACTGGGACGCCATCAAAAAACTTGAGAAGCCAGAACGCACTGGCATCTTCGACGGGGTCGTGCAGTCTGGGCCTTCGCTCCTTTACGCACAGCAGCTTCAGAAAAAAGCTTCCAAGGTGGGCTTCGACTGGCCAGATGCTGAAGGACCGCTACAAAAAATTCACGAGGAAACCAACGAACTTCATGAAGCAATTGCTGGAGCCGACCCCGAGGTCATCGGCATGGAATTGGGCGACCTGCTCTTTTCTGTGGTCAATGTTGCGCGACACCTTGGTCTTGATGCTGAGGTTGCCCTGCGCAGCGCATCAAGAAAATTCCAAGGACGTGTGGAAGCAGTTCGGGCATTAGCTGAAGAACGCGGCATCGATATGACAAAAGCCTCACTCGAGGAGCTCGACGCCTTGTGGAATTCCATCAAATTGCGTTAGACAGTACTTATGAGCAGCATTATCAGCATTGCCGGCCGCGAGGTCCTCGACTCTCGGGGTAACCCGACAGTTGAAGTTGAGGTTGTGCTCGATTCTGGGGCACACGGGCGCGCAATGGTTCCTTCCGGCGCATCTACTGGCGAACACGAAGCAGTAGAACTGCGCGACAAAGACCCGAAGCGTTACTCGGGTAAAGGCGTGCTCAATGCTGTGCACCATGTGAACACCGAAATTCAACAAGCGCTCATTGGTAGCGATGCGCTCGACCAACGCGCAATTGACTATCAGCTCATTGATCTTGATGGAACAGAAAACAAAGGTCGCCTCGGAGCAAATGCAATTCTTGGTGTGAGCTTGGCAGTTGCTCATGCCGCAGCCGACGAACTTGCTCTGCCATTGTTTCGCTCTATCGGTGGACCCAACGCACATGTTTTACCTGTTCCCATGATGAATGTCATCAACGGTGGCGCACACGCCGACAACAACATTGACTTACAAGAGTTCATGATTATGCCCATCGGTGCATCAAGTTTTTCTGAAGCACTGCGTTGGGGAACCGAGACCTATCACGTTCTCAAGCAAGTGCTCGCCGATCGTGGATTATCTACTGCTGTTGGTGACGAAGGCGGATTTGCACCCAACTTGTCGTCAAACGAAGAAGCCATCAAAGTGCTTGTCGAAGCAATTGAGCGCGCCGGGCACACACCTGGAAAAGATATTGCAATTGCACTCGATCCAGCTATGAGTGAACTCTTCCGCGATGGAAAATACCATCTCACCGGTGAAGGAAAAGTTCTCACATCGCAAGAGCTCTCTGTGTGGTGGACCTCGCTCGTCAATAACTACCCCATTGTCTCTGTTGAAGACGCAATGTCTGAAGACGATTGGGCCGGCTGGTCACTACTCACTCAAGCAATTGGCTCGCAGGTGCAGCTTGTTGGCGACGACCTTTTTGTTACCAACGCTCGCCGCTTGCGTATGGGCATCGACCAAAATGTTGCCAACAGCGTGCTCATTAAGGTGAACCAAATTGGCACACTCACAGAGACCTTGGAAACCGTTGAACTTGCAACACG
>CAMBPP010000040.1 GCA_945869715.1 Bifidobacterium breve | reverse complement strand
CTTGGCAACAAATACAACTCTTGCACCGAGTCCAGTGATATCGGTAGAAGGGTCAGGCACTTGTGATGGCGATGTTGTCACTGGTCCAACTGCCGTGTTCAAGTGGGGAAGTCTGCAGCTACAGGCATCTTTTACAAAGAAAAATGTTCTGTGCAATGTGACTATTTTGAACTATCCAAACGAAGATGATAAATCGTTAAGTATTAACCAATCTGCGTTGCCTACATACAACCAAGAAGCCGTAGAGGCGGGGAATGCCCAAATTACGGTTGTGTCGGGAGCAACCGATTCATGGCGTGCATACACCGCCGGGCTGCAAGCAATTCTTGACGCTCACCCTGCGTAATGAGCGCTGAAGCACGCTTCAAATTCGCAGCGAAAGCTATGGGCACCGCTGTGAGCGTGCATATAGCCGATGTGGTTCCTCAAGAAACTGCTGATGTGGCGTGGGAATCGGTGGGCGCATTTCTTCGTGATATTGAAGATCGGTTTTCTACATTTTTGCCGACGAGTGAGATCTCACGCATTAACACTGGTGAACTGCACATGCTTGATGCTTCGCCAGATGTGGTGGAGGTGCTCGATGCGTGTACATGGCTTGAGCACTTAAGTGACGGCGTATTCAACGCAAGAAGACCCAACGGGTCTATTGACCCTGCGGGTTTTGTAAAAGGTTGGGCGGCCGAACGTGCGGCAAGTTTGCTGGCCGAGGCTGGTCTGCAGAATTTTTATCTACGCATTGGTGGCGATATTCAAACTCATGGCATGCAAGCCACAGGCGAGAAATGGCGTGTAGGAGTAGTCGACCCGCACGATGCATCACGTATTCGTAGTTATGTTGATATTCCGGAAAATTGGGCCGTTGCTACTTCTGGTGCTGCAGAGCGCGGCAAACATATTTGGGGTAAAGATGCTCAACCCGCATCTACACAATTTTCTTCAATGACGGTTATTGGTCCGCACCTCATGTGGGCAGATGCGTTTGCCACCATCGGTTTTGCTTTAGGTGACGCTGGTATTGAATGGGTGGAGAAGTTCCCTGACTACACAGCCTTTACTTTGAAGTAATGATGCTCTCCATCATTTCAAGATATGAGTCGAACGGGTCCACGACGATGTGCTCATCTTTAGCTGCTTCGTCCCAGCGTCGTAGTTCTACTGCGCTAGAAAAGTGTGGTGAGCGTTCAAAACGCATCACTTCCTGATGAGTCATTAAGCCGCCTTGCTTTTCCAGGCTGCGAACGGATCCAATAGAAAGTTGGTCAAAATAAGTATCGTCTGCAGTGCAAAGGAAACGTTTTGCAGCAACATGTAGTGCAATTGGTGCGGTGACTCCACTGGGGAAATGAGCCGCAAGGTGCCGGGCGCCAAGTGCTTCGTGTTCGTCATCAACACTCAAGTCGGCTACGCCGTTTCCTTGTGCCAAGACCAAGAGGTGCCCAATATCATGTAGCAGGGCCGCAATAGTGAGATCCGGGCTCGCTCCCGATGCTTTTGCCAGTGCAGCGCACTGGGTGGCATGTTCAGTTTGGGTAATTAATTCGTCGTATTTACTGTTTCCAAATTGGCTATAAATATTATGAATGTGGTGGATAAATTCGTTCATTGAACGGGTTTCCCTTCAAAATCTCCGATAAGTGATACACGTACAGATTCGTTATTTTCTTTAGATTCAGCAAACTCTTTGAGCTTTTGCTCGTAGTAGCGACTGCGCAGGTCACCTTCGCTGAGGGCGTTATAGGTTGGGTAGAGAGCGCGTCGATCATTTTGCGAGTTATTTGGCCCGCTGCGGTGTGGGGTGCGCGAGTGAAACCACAATGTTTGGCCAGCCTGTAGAGGAACGGTCATCCAATGGAATGTGGCAACAAGTGTTGGGTCAATACACCCCTTATTGTCCATTGGCAAGATTTCGTGATGTAGGCCAGAGACAACTTCAAGACAACCATTTTCTTCAGTGGCGTCATCAACTGCAACCATGCACGAAATGTGGGTTTCTATGAAACGATAAGCGGGTGCGTCTTGATGCGGGGAGTATCCAGCTCCACCGGTAAGTTTGTAGTTGATCTTTTCTTTATAAAGCACGGCCTCGCTGTTGAGCAGTGCAGAAGCAACCTCGACCATTTGGCCACCGCGCAGGAAGTGATACATGCCCGAATGAAATGGCGTGAAATTTTCAGTTCTGCAGAGTTTCGGCCCATATTCAGTGAGCTCCCTGTAATGCAACCATTCACCGTCGTCGTCAGACCACGAGGCAATATCGGTTACCCAACTTTTAACTTCGGAAGTTTCGGCTGCTGAAAGTGTGTCAACGAGAAGCCAGCCTCTGTAACTAAAATGTTCTAGTTGTTCTGTAGTGAGATTCATCGTATTTCCTCATTGATTCCAATGTTTTTTCCAATTGCAATGTTGTGGTCGATTTGTGAAGAGATTGCTAACACCGACACAGAACTTTTGTCATTGTCTAAAACTACTGCAATCTTAGTGAATGCACCGACGAAGGTGATGTCTGTGACGGCTCCGCGCCATTGAGCACTCTCGTCATGTGTTGCTAATACCAAGTTCTCGGGACGAATAAGCACACGAGTGTTTCCCCTAGGAAGTGAGTTAATACTTCCAACGAAATGAGCCACAAATGAAGTTGCTGGGTTGTTGTATACGTTTCGCGGGCTACCGATTTGTTCAATAACTCCATTATCCATCACGCAAATACGATCGGAGATGCTCATCGCTTCATCTTGGTCGTGTGTAACAAACATTGTGGTGACACCAAGGTCTCTGTTAAGCCGGCGAATCTCGTCGCGTACCTCAACTCTTATTTTGGCGTCAAGAGCACTCAGGGGCTCATCAAGTAACAGCACATGGGGTTCGGTCGCAAGGGCCCTTGCAAGGGCTACGCGCTGTTGCTGCCCACCCGAAATTTGATGTGGCATGCGATGCCCTAAATCAGATAGTCGCACAAGGTCGAGCATTTCTTCGGCGCGCTTCTTCCGTACGTCACCAGGCACACCACCTACTTTGAGCCCGAATGCCACATTGTCTCTAATGTTGAGGTGCGGAAACAGGCTGTAACTCTGAAACACCATTCCCATGCGTCGTTGATGGGCGGGGAGCCCGATGATGTTTGTTGAGCCAAGAAGTATTGAGCCTGTATCTGAGGTTTCGAAGCCTGCAGCGATGCGCAGTGCAGTTGTTTTTCCGCAACCACTTGGGCCAAGTAACGAGACAAGCTCACCTTGTTCCAATGCAATAGTGAAATTGCTGAGGGCGTTGACATCGCCAAATGATTTAGAGACGTTGACAAATTCGAGAGCACTCATTATGGAACCATCCCACTATTAATATTTTTCGCGTTGATATTTGTTGAATCTTTTTTGCGAATAATGCTGACCAATGTGAACAAGATTGTTGTGAGAACGAGAATTAAGAGGCCTAGGCCTAAAGCCCCCTGCGGTTCGCTGCCTTGAGCTTGAGCCATATACATCGGCAGCGTTCGCTTTAAAAGAAGTGATGCGATAGTGAATTCACCAAGCACTACCGTGATCGTTAGAAATGCGGCGTTAATGAGGCTGGTACGAAGGTTGGGAAGGAGAACATTCCACATCACACGGCCAGATGATGCACCAAGCGACTTAGCGGCATCAACCAAGGTGCGTAAGTCGAGCGCCTTGATGCCAACGTCAAGCGACCTGAATGTGAATGGCATCGCAAGTATTGCGTAGAAGGGAACAAGCGAGTAATTGCTTGCCAAAAACCATGGTGCAATAGACCTGTATGTGCCACTCACGCCTACAACCAGGGCAATAGGTGGAACAACGTAAGGGAGAATTGTCACGGTTTCTACTACTCCGCGCCAGCGTGGTGCCGACAAGTGCACCCACAACGTTGTGGGGACCATAAGAAAAAGAAGTACAAGAACTGTGAAAAATGCAACCTTCAGGCTTACTGAGAGAGAATGTGCAAATTCCGGGTCACGCAAAGTTGTGAGAAGTCCGTCAATGGTCCAACGTTTGAACAAGTTGTCCTTTCCAAGAGAGATGACGGGTATGCGTTGGAAGGCAAAGCGAGCCATTGACAAGAGCGGAGCAGCAAAAAATACAATTGCTATTGCGATGTAGAGTCGCGGCCATATTTTGCCCACGAATTTCATTGCTGCCACTTTTCTGCGCGGCGTCGAACAAACAAGTAGCCTGTCATTGTGATGAGCATGATGATGATCATCCACGCGGCAAGCGCATAGCCCAAATTATCTTTTCCAGTAATGGTGTTGCCTTGAAGGAAAAAGCGAATTTGTACCGGTACCAGGCGAGCTCCACCAGAAGAAAGCGCATATGCCGTCGCGTAGGCACTAAATGCATTGGAGAAGAGCAAGAGAAAGCCTCCAAGCAAAGCAGGGGTGAGCAAGGGGAGCCCTACATAGCGCCAATATTGCCAAGGAGCCGCACCAAGGCTTGCGGCAGATTCACTCCAAGAAGCTCGTAAACCGTTGAATGCCGGAACCATAATGAGAAACATCAGAGGAATTTGAAAATATAAGTACACAATGGTGATTCCGGCAAAGTTTGATATGCGAAACCCTGCATCAGACAGATTGACACCAAAGTAGTCAATCATTTTGGTGATGAGGCCCTGTGTGCCCAGAGCAGCAATAAAGGCAAATGCAAGCGGAATGCCGCCAAGGTTGGCCGCAACTCCAGCAAAGCTTGTCATGAAATTACGAAACCATTTTGGGCGTTCAATGCGAAGCACTGATGCAGCAAGAAGTGATCCCAAGAGAACGCCAAGAAGTGCGGTTAACAGACTTAATTTGATGGTGTAAATGAACGAATCAAGGTAGTCACCAGTGATTGCTTCACGCATCGCACTGATGTCAGAATTTTTTGTAGGTTGAATTGCAAGTCGAAATAATGAAATTGCAGGCCACACCAGAAAGAGTCCGACGAACCCGAAAAAGGGAACGAGCCCGATTGGTTTGAATTTCACTGGTAGTTGAAAACGTTGAAGGGGGGTTCGCGTGTGCGAACCCCCCTTCGGATCTGATTGACCCAAACTCAAAATTCCTGTTCGGGCCATTAGATGAAATTACTTATCAGCCATTGGCGACAAGCTTGCCCCATTCAGCTGTCAAGGTTTCTTTTGCCTTGGCAATTTGATCTTGAGTTGGGAATGTAATGGATGCGATGAGTTCTGGAGCAGGAAGATTCTTCTTCATTTCTTCAGTAACTTTTCCAGCCTTGACAAGTGCGTCGTAGCGAGCTGGAACAGCGCCGCCTTGAATGTAACCAAGTGCACCCTCATCGGAAATGATGTGGTCGATCCACAACTTCGCTGCGTTCTGGTGAGGGCTGGCCTTCACTACGCCTTGTGCGTAGTAACCGCCATAAACACCGTCTGTAGGAACATTGATAGATGCTTCAATTCCGTTCTCCACAAGTTTCGGAGCGAGACCTGGGTAGTTGTAGGTCCAGTCAATCCAGATTGGCGTTTCGCCAGACAAGACTGTTGCTTCCGTAACGTCGGTGCCGGTGAGGTTGCCAGACTTCTTCAACTCGGCAAAATACTCAATGCCGGGAAGAATGTCATCGAATGAGCCGCCATTGGCCAACGATGCTGCCATTACAGCTGCAAACGCTGCACCAGCTTCACGTGGGTCACCATTGAGTGACACTTGGCCCTTGAATTTTGGATCCTTTAGGTCTGCAAACGAGGTTGGAGCTTCGGTCACAATCTTGGAGTTTGAACCAATTGCCATAATGCCGTAATAGGCAGCAACCCAATTGCCATCTGGATCTTTGAGGGTCTCTGGAATTTCATCCCACAAGCATGGCTTGTAAGGCTCCCAAAGATTTTCCTCTGCTACTTGCTGAGCAATTGCTGGGCTCACATCGAGGTTGTCTGGCATATCTTCTTGGCCAGCAAGTGTTTTCACAGCGGTGAGTTCATCTGCTGAAGAACCATCTGGGTTCGCTACAGGATTTTCAATTTCAGGGTACTTGTCACGAAATGCTTGCAAAATACCTTTGTAGTTAGCCCAGTTGTCGGGAAGTGCAATGAGGTTTACTTTTGCCTCTGCATTAGCTGCAGTGACGATGTCTTCGGCTGGGCAATCGGCCGCAACCTCTGTTGAATCTTCAACAAGTGTGTCGAGCGTGCTCTCAATAGTTGCTGTGTCAACTGTTGTCTCGGAGTCGGATGTGGAACTATCGCTACCGCATGCGCTGAGCAGTGAACCGGCTACGAGAACCGTTGCCGCTGCTAGGAGGCGGAGTTTTGGGATGTGGTGGTGTTTTGTCACGTAGGCGAAGTTAGGAAACTCGTGTGACAACTCACCTTTGCTTAGATGAACAAAAGAGAACCTTTATCTGAAGATTTGTGGTGACAAGCCACAATTAAATTGAGGTCAACCTGGTGATGCTTTGCGTTCACTTAGCTGCTCGGCAATGAAGCGCCAACCCACTAAAGTGAAAGCGTTGAAAATGGTGGCTACCACAACGAATGCGCCTGCAGTGCCTTTATCGAAGGCGAAATGGCGTAACAGCATTCCGATAACAATGGTGATGAGCCATAGCCCAACACCATTTGCAACTTTGTGTGGTGCTTTCCATGCCCTCAACGCACCCCAACCGACTATTAGGGCAATGAGAAAAGGTGCGGCAGTAGAAAAGACCCCGGCGGTGTCGGTATCGGTGTCGTGGTTACGGGTACCTATAAATATGAAGAGGAAAACGAAAGCCGCGTCGGCAACGAATGCATAAATAGATTTCCGTAAAGCTGGGGTTGCTGGCGTAGACGACATGAGCACACGGTAGCGGCAAACATCGTTCACCTGCTCGTCATATTCTGTGCACCAAAGATTTCCCGGAATCGCTCATTGTTCAGTATCTCATCAGTAACGCTATGTGTGTGAGCACAATCAGTACTTCCCCCCACAGACGAATCAGACTTTTTCGTCGCCGTGCTCAGTTGCATATTTCGCGTCGAACACTTTTTAAGTACCCCGACTTCCGTCTCGCAGTTACCGGGCAGGTGACTTCACAAATTGCCGACGCTCTCGCTTCATTAGTGTTTGCACAAGTGCTACTGTTCGCGTCTGAAGATGGTCCTACACCGCGGTTGTTAATTCAAGCCGTTGTTGCGTCAGCGTTTCCGCTGGTACTTGCTGGCCCACTGGCAGGTTTCGTGGCAGACAAATTTGAGCGACGCCAAATTTTGGTAACAGGGCAAGGAGTTCGCTCGTTTCTCATGCTCGCCGCATTTTTTGCTGCGTACATGCAGTCATCAGTGATGCTCTACATTTTATTCGGCTTATCAATGTGTGTGACTCGAATTCTGTATACAGCTCGGGCGGCTTCAGTGCGTCACCTTGTGCGCCAACATGAGTTAGTTGCCGCAGACTCGGTGATACTGATGGGGAGCATGATTGCAGGAAGTATTGGCGCTGTCAGCGGAGCTTTGCTGTATCGCTATGTTGGCTTTGCCGCATTTTTTGCCGGAGCCATTTTGCATTTCGTGGCCGCATATGTGTTCGATTCAGTTCGCACATGGCTTGGTGGTGGTAGCGAAGTCGACAAAGTGACTTGGAAGGCAGCATTTCAGCAACTACGTATGGCAAAGACCCGTTTTGCCATTGCGTCTACCAGCGCTCATCGTTATCTCCTGGGAGTGAGCTATTCCGCAATTGCTCTATTGCTAGACAACCGGGTCAACATTGGGGCCTCTGGTTACGCAGTCACTTTGGGCTCCGCAGGAATTGGAGCATTTGTAGGAACAATTACCGCTGAAAGAATTAACGAAAAAATGCCACGCAGAACCGTGACGTTATTTGCGTTCGCTTTTTCTAGTGTCGCTGCGTTAACTGCAATTACGGTGACCAACTTTTATGTCTGTTGCGCAGCAGTGGTAGTCATGGCGTTTAGTTTTCAAAACCTGCGTGTCTGCTCCGATGCAACCATCCAGGCCAATGCATTAAAAGGCTCATGTGGGCGAATATTTGCTGCTTATGACCTTGCCTACAATATGAGTTTTCTCATTGGCTTGGTATCGGGACTCGCTGCTTCAACCATGGTGACTTCGCATACAGTTCTCTCTGTTGCGGCGTGCACATTTGCAGGGGGCACCACGATCTTTGCGCTCATGCCTCGAAGCGAAAAAATAGATTTTGCTGTGAATGATGACAGCGTTGAAACACCTGAAGAAAAATCAGGTTTCTCGGCGCAAAACGTCGCGTAACGCGGAACATACCGCGCCGAGAACACTCAATTAGGGTTGGTCGTAATACTCGCGACCGAGGTGCGTAATTTGATCTTCGTTCATGATCCAACGCAAGGTGTTGTGCAACTTCTCAAGCTGTACAAACAAGTCGTGTTCTGCGTGTAGACCTGGCGCAGTTTGTGGGCTCTTGTAGTAGAACGACAACCACTCTTGAATACCACCAAGGCCTGCACGTTGTGCGAGGTCGGAGTACAAAATGAGGTCGAGTGCAAGAGGCGCAGCAAGAATGGAGTCGCGGCACAAGAAGTCGACTTTGATCTGCATGGGGTAGCCCATCCAGCCGAAAATGTCGATGTTGTCCCAGCCTTCTTTGTTGTCGCCGCGTGGTGGGTAGTAGTTGATGCTCACCTTATGGAACACGTTGCCGTACAACTCGGGGTTGTTGGCCGGGTCAAGAATGTCTTCAAGCACACCGAGTTTCGACTCTTCTTTAGTTTTAAAGTTTTCTGGAGCATCGAGAACTTCGCCATCGCGGTTACCCAAAATGTTGGTGCTGTACCAACCAGCAAGACCCAACTGACGAGCCTTCAACATTGGCGCAAGCACGGTCTTCATGAGTGTTTGGCCAGTCTTGAAGTCTTTGCCTGAGATAGGAATGTTCTTGTCGGTTGCGAATTGACGTAAGCACGGCATGTCGACAGCAAGGTTTGGTGAACCGTTAGCGAAAGGAACACCTTCGAGCAATGCTGCGTATGCGTACAGCATGGATGGCGCAATCATTTCATTGTTGGCATCAATTGCTTTTTCGAATGCTTCGATGGTTGCGTGTTGTGGCCCTGGCTCAATATAAATTTCGGTGCTTGCGCACCAGATCATGACTACACGATCTACTTTTTTCTCGTCACGGAATCGGTTGATGTCGGCACGAATGGCGTTCAACATGGAACGCTTATCGATGGTCTCCATGGTGTGTGTGCCATCGAGGTTGCGTGCAAAGCGGCGCTCAAAGGCAGCCTTCATTGGGCGAATGTCGCGCAGTGCTTCAGAGATCGCTTCAATATGCTTGCCCTGCTCTAAAACTCCAGCGCGTGATGCAGCAACATATGCATCGTCGGGGAAGACGTCCCATGCGCCCCACACAATGTCTTCGAGTCGAGCAAGTGGAACAAAGTCTTTCACCAATGGCGTGCGGCCCTCGGTGCGCTTGCCTAAGCGGATGGTGCCCATTTGGGTCATGGAACCAATAGGGGTTCCTTGTCCGCGCTTGGCGAGCTCAACACCGGCAATAAGGGTGGAGGCAACTGCTCCAAGACCAACGGTCAGAACGCCGAGTTTGCCCTCGGCTGGAGCAACGCTCTTGGGGGAAGGGGTGGGGCTAGACATGAATGGGTACTCCTTGGGCTCATAGGCAAGGCGAGAGCCGCGACTGATAAGGCTAGAGCCTCCGAGGGTCGCCTACCATCTTCATATGACAACAGTTCCTGGCACCTCCCCCCAGCCGGAAAGCCAAAAACCGCTCCTGATGGACGGGAACGCCTTGCGCGACCTCATTGTGGAGCAAATTGGCGCGCGTATGGCTGCCGCAGGGAACCCGCATGTCTGCCTAGCAACCGTTCTTATTGGCGAAGATGGCCCAAGTCAGACCTATGTTCGCAACAAGCACAAGTTTGCCGCCAAAGCAGGCCTAGTGAGCCGCAATGAAACCTTGCCCGCCAATTGCACCCAAGGCGAAGCCGAAGCATTGGTGGCGTCGCTGGCGGCCGACCCAACGGTGCATGGCATCTTGGTGCAACAACCATTGCCGAGTCATCTCAATAACGATGCGGTGTTGGCACTCTTACCAGCCGACAAAGATGTTGATGGTCTCACCGCAGAGTCGCTCGGGCGTTTGGTACGTGGTGAACCGGGTCTTGTGCCATGTACTCCACTGGGTGTGTTGCGCTTGCTCGAGCACTACGGCATTGCAACAGCAGGCAAGCATGCGGTCATTGTTGGTCGCAGTACTTTGGTCGGAACACCGCTAGCTATTTTGTTGTCGCGAAAAGGTGTAGATGCAACGGCAACTATTGCTCATAGTCGCACGAGCAATTTGGCCGAGCTGTGTCGCTCGGCCGATATTGTTATTGGGGCAAGTGGTCAAGCAGGAATGGTTGGCAAAGATCATTGCAAACCAGGCGCAACTCTTATTGACGTAGGAATTTCACGAACCGAAAAAGGCATTGTTGGCGATATTGATTTTGATGCAGTGCAAAACATTGCAGGTGCAATTACCCCAATGCCAGGTGGAACTGGACCCATGACAATTGCATGCTTGTTGGAAAATACTCTTACAGCAGCTGCGCTACAGGGTGTGAAAATTTCGTAGTTAAGAACTTGCCAGCAAGGTCATTACCAAATTCTGCAAGTGCCCACGTGTGACCGCGCGCGACAGGCCATGTTGGCTGGTGAATTGATTCCATGTTTCGAAGGACAGACATACTTCGAGTT